>JALYWZ010000069.1 GCA_030852505.1 Myxococcota bacterium
GTCCAAGATCGAGCGCGTGCGCTTTCGCGGCGCACCGATCCGCATCCGCGAAGAGGGCATCACGCCCGTGGCGCGGCTCGACGACGCCGACGAAGGCGGCTTTCTGCTCACGATCGATCGCGATCCCAGGATCGAGGAGATGGTCGCGCTGGGTGTCGCGCGCGTCGGCGATACGCTCGCCGCGCTCAAGGAGACGGCTATCTCCGGCTTGTCGCTCGAGCAGCTCCCGCTGACGCGCACGTTCACGCGCGCGCAGTCCGCCGAGCTCGTGACGAGGGTGTTGCCCGAGCTCGAATCCAAGCTACCGGTGACGGTGGCGGCCAAGGGCTTACCGCGAGCAAACCGTCTGGCGCGGCCGCGCATTGCGTTCGACTGGAGCTACCAGGGTCACTCGCTGTCGGTGTTGCCGACGCTGGTTTACGGCGATCCGCCCGTGCTGCGGATCGAGGGTGACCGGGCGATCGCTCTCGGTAACGACGCGCCGCACCGGCGTCCGAGCGAGGAGAAAGAGCTGGTCCAGCGGCTGCGCGACGAGCTCAACCTCGTCCCGGGCCGGCGCGTCGACTTCGACGGACCCGAGGCGTCGCGCGTCGCCACCAAGGTGCGCGAGTTCCAGCGCCGGCTGGGCGGGGTTTCGGAGGCGACGCTGGAGATGCCGGCGCTTTCGGCGCACGTGCTGGTCGAGAACGACCGCTTCGACGTCGTGTTCGAGGTGGCGGGCGACGACACCTCGGGAGGCAAAGAGCCGCGGCGGGCCGACGCGCGAGCCGTGTTGCACGCGTTCCGCGACAACCTGGAGCTCGTGCCGTTGCTCGGCGGCGGCTTTGCGAAGTTGCCGACCGGCTTCCTCACTCAGCACGCGGCGCGCATCCAGGATTTGCTGTCGGCGCGCGGCGAGAACAAGAGCTTGCCGAAATCGGCGGCGCTCGAGCTCGGCGCGCTGTGCGAGGCGCTGGAGCTGCCATCGCCGCCGGTCTACGAGAAGCTGCGGCCGCTGCTCGGGGAGTTCACGGGGTTACCGCGAGCAGAGCTGCCGCACGATCTGAACGCCGAGCTCCGCCCCTACCAGGTGCAGGGCGTGGATTTTCTGAGCTTCGCGCGCGACGCCGGGCTCGGGGCGATCCTCGCGGACGACATGGGTCTCGGAAAGACGCTGCAAACGATCTGCGTCCTCAAGGGCCGCGTGCTGGTGGTTTGCCCGAAGAGCGTCGTCCACAACTGGGTCGCGGAAATCGCGCGCTTCCGCCCGAGCCTGCGCACGGTCGTGTATCACGGCGCCGAGCGCGAGCTCGACGAGGCCGCCGACGTCACGCTCACGACCTACGCGGTGCTGCGGCTCGACGTGAAGGAGCTGGCTCAACAAAACTGGGACATCATCGTGCTCGACGAGGCCCAGGCCATCAAGAACGCCGACAGCCAGACGGCGCGCGCAGCGTTCGAGCTCGACGGTGAGTGGCGGGTGGCGCTGAGCGGCACCCCGGTCGAAAACCGGCTCGACGAGCTGTTCAGCGTCATGCACTTCACGAACCCGGGGCTGCTCGGCGGGCGCTCGGAGTTTCAGAGCCGCTATTCGACGCCGATCGCCAACGGCAACGCCGAGGCCGGCAAGCGCTTGCGCGACAAGATCAAGCCGTTCGTCCTGCGGCGCTTGAAGCGCGACGTGCTGCCCGACCTCCCGCCGCGCACCGACTCGTTGCTCTACGTCGAGCTCGACGAGGCCGAGCGCGCGGTTTACGACGCCGTGCGCGCGGCCACGCAAAAGGACGTGATCGAGCAGCTCTCTCACGGAGGGTCGGTGATGCACGCGCTCGAAGCCCTTCTCAGATTGCGACAGGCGGCGTGCCACAGCGCGCTGGTTCCCGGGCAGGTCGCGGACCGCTCGTCGAAGGTGGAGCGGCTGCTCGAAACCTTGGAAGAGATCGTGGCCGAGGAGCACAAGGCGCTGGTTTTCTCGCAATGGACGAGCCTGCTCGATCGCGTCCAGCCGGCGCTCGAGGCCGCCGGGCTCCGCTATTTGCGGCTCGACGGCTCGACGCGCGACCGCGCCGGCGTCGTGTCCGAGTTCCAGTCTCAAGATGGGCCACCCGTCTTGCTGATCTCGCTCAAGGCCGGCGGAACAGGGCTCAACCTGACCGCCGCGGATCACGTGTTCTTGATGGATCCGTGGTGGAACCCTGCCGTCGAAGATCAGGCGAAAGACCGCGCGCACCGCATCGGTCAGGAGCGGCCGGTGATGGTCTATCGAATGGTCGCGAAGGACACGGTCGAGGAACGGATCCTGGTGCTTCAGGAGAAGAAGCGAGCCCTCGTGGACGTCGCCCTCGGCGAGGCGAGCGCCGCGGGAGCGCTGACGCGGGATGATTTGCTCGAATTGCTGCGGTGAGATTGCAGCGCGTCAGCGCGAGCAGGGGGGTACGGAAGTTCAGGCCAATGGCCTTCGGGCTGAGAGCTGAAAGCCGACAGCGATAGCCCCACTCACGTGGCCGGCTATCACACCGCAGGGTAGCTTTGCGCCGCCCTTGCCATGAACGACAGTGATTGGTTGGTCTCCTTCTCCAGAGAGCTACGCCGGGTCGATGACTACGCTGCGCTCGTCGAGCTGGTGCGGCGCGAGCTCGCATCGCGGTTCGGGCTCAGCAACGCCTGGCTGTACGTCTTCGAGCGCGAAGAGGACCAACAGGCCGTGTTGGTTGCAGCGGCAGGCGCCAAAGCCGAGGACATCGAGCGCGAGCTGCCGATCGCGCCGATCGCCGGAGATTGGCTGGTTCAGGCGCTGCGCCGTGACGAGGGTCCGATCGTGATCCCGGACGCGCTCGGGATGCCGGAGAATCCGGAGGTCTCGCGGCGCCTCGAGAACCGCACCGTGGTCAACATGCCGATCGGCGTCGTCGACCACGCGCTCGGGTTCCTGGGAGCCGGAACCTTCGGCGCCGAGGGCCCGGTCACGATCGATGCAGAGGCCGTGTCGCGCCTGGTCGAGCTCGCCAACATCGCCTCGGTGGCGGTGGCGCGTCTCGTGCTCCGCTCGCGCGACGTGGCGCGGCTGCAGCTCCAGTCCCGCCTCGCCCAGCGCCAGCGGCTCGAGAGCCTCGGCTTGCTCGCAGGCGGCGTCGCCCACGACTTCAACAACCTGCTCACGGTGATCCGCGCCGGAGTCGGCTTTTTGAGCAACACCACGCTCAGCGACGAGCAGCGGAAAGACGTGACGTTGATCGGCAACGCGGCCAACCGCGCCGCCGCCCTCACCCAGAAGCTGCTGGTGCTCGGGCGGCAGGAGCCGCCGAACTTCGAGAGCGCGGACGTCAACGACGTCGTGCGCGACTTCTTGCGTCTGATCGAGCGCGTGCTGCCTGCGCAGATCCAGACGGATTTCGTGGCGGGCAGCGGCCTACCGAAGCTCCGGCTCGACCCGCATCAGCTCGAACAGGTGCTGATGAACCTGTCGTTGAACGCGCGCGACGCCATGCCGCGCGGCGGCCGCCTGACCATCGAAACCCAACAGGTGGTCGTGAACGGCGAGTATCGCCGCGCACACCCGTGGGCCAAGCCGGGTCGCTACGTGCTGCTCACGGTCGCGGACACTGGCTGCGGCATGCGTCCCGACATCGCCGAGCGCGTGTTCGAGCCGTTCTTCACGACCAAGCCGAAAGGCGAAGGCACGGGGCTCGGCCTCGCGGTCGTGTGGGGCATCATCCATCAGCACGGCGGCATGGTGCATTGCTATTCGGAGCCCGGGCTCGGCACGTCGTTCAAGATCTACCTGCCCGCGGCCGAAGTCGCGGCGGCCGACGTGGGCAACAAGCTCACGGGCGCCGTGCCGCGCGGCAGCGAGCGGTTGCTGGTGGCCGACGACCAACCCGAGGTCTTGTCGATCCTCTCACGTTTGCTCAGCGCTTCCGGCTACATCGTCACCGCCGTGACCAACGGCGCCGAAGCGGTGGAAGCCGCACGCCGAGAGCTGTTCGACCTCCACCTGCTCGACGCGATCATGCCCGTGATGAGCGGCCGCGAAGCTTGCGAACGTATCCTCGCCGAGCGCCCGAGCGCGCGCTTCCTTTTCCTCAGCGGCTACGGCGGCGACGCGCTGCCCCAGGCCTTCATCAAGCTCCACGGCATCGAGCTCATCGCCAAGCCCTTCGACCCCGACGCGCTGCTCCGCGCCGTCCGTGCCAACCTGGACGTCGACCCCACCCTCTAAAAGTCGTGGGGAGCTTTCGTCGCCAAGACGCAAGGGCGCGCCAAGAGTCGCCAAGGATTTTATGGGGTTCGCGCTGCTCGACGGGGCGCGCGATCAAAAGAGACAGCCCGCAATGATTTGGGGTGCGCTCTGCGTGACGGAGCGCTCGATCAAAAAAAAGGAGCGCTCAAGGTTTTTCTGCGGTTGCTTCGACAGGCAGAGCTACCCAACAAAAACCTTGGCGAGTCTTGGCGCTCCTTGGCGTCTTGGCGGCGAAAACTCGCCACGACTTTGAGACGTCAGGCGCGGGTTTTGGAGCGGGCGAGGGCGCCGGAGATGGCGTCGGTGAGCTCTTTGACGGAGAAGGGCTTGCGCAAGAGGGGCTGGTTCGGATGATCGCGGACGATGGCTTCGACGACTTCGTGATCGGCGTAGCCGGACATGAAGACGATCGGCAGGTCCGGGAATTTCTTGTCGAGCTCGCGGGCAAGCTCGAGGCCGCCCATGCGCGGCATGATCAGATCCGTGAGCACGATGTCGATCGGGACGCCGCTGGCGAGAAACTCGAGCGCGTGGCAACCGTCGGTGACGGCCGTGACGCGCGCGCCGGCGCGCTGCAAACCGGCGACGACGGTGCGGCGGACGACGTCCACGTCTTCCACCACCAGCACGTGTCGGTTGGCGAGGAGCGAGCCGGGGCCGGCCGCCTTGGGCGCCGTGCCGCTGCGCTCGTCCTCGGAGTCGGCGGGCAAGAACACGTAAAAGGTCGTGCCCTGGCCGGGTTGGCTATCGACGTGAATCTCGCCGCCGTGGAGGCGCACGCTGCTGTACACCGAGGCGAGGCCGAGGCCCGTGCCCTGGCCGACCGCTTTCGTCGAGAAATACGGCTCGAAGATGCGCGGCAAGTGCTCGGGTCGAATTCCCACGCCCGTGTCTTTGACTTGGATGCGCGCGTAGCGACCAGGCTTTTCGCCGGGACGCGAAGACGCCTGGCCGGGCTCCACCGAGACCTGGTCGACCGTGAAGCCGAGCGTGCCGCCGTTCGGCATGGCGTCCCGAGCGTTGAGGGCGAGGTTCATCAAGAGGCTCTCCAGCTGGTTCGTCTCGGATCGCACGTAGATCGGGCCATGCTGGACGTCTATGGTCAATGTGACGGCGGGAGGACACACGCGCCGTAATAAGGTCTCCACCCGGCGCAGCGTCGCTCCCAGATCAATTCGAGAGAAGGCGGGCGGCTGTTTGCGCGCGAACGCCAGAAGTTTCTCGGTCAACAGCGCGCACTGTTCGGCTGCGTGTCGCGCGTCGTCGAGGGGTGCTTGCTGCGTCGCCGACACGACACCTCGCAGCTCATCGAGCTGACACACGATCACCGTCAGGAAATTATTGAAGTCGTGGGCGACGCCCGCGGCGAGCGTCCCGACCGCCTCCATCTTCGCCAGCGCGTGCGCGCGCGCGAGCTCCTCGATGGTTTCGTGTAGGTCCGTGACATCGACGATCGTGCCGACGATGCGTTCGGGAGCGCCGTCGCGCTGCCGGGTAACGCTGCCTTGCCCGCGCAGGTATCGCAGCTTCCCGTCGGGGCGCACGATGCGGTAGCGGGTCGGCGGGAGATCTCCGTTCAGCGCTCTGGCCCAGTGTTCGCGCACGTAAGCGCGGTCGTCCGGGTGCACCCGATCGAAGAACTCACTGTCACGAACCGGCCCCCCTTTGGCGTCCGGGTCGATTCCAAGCAGGCGGAAAAGGCCGTCGGACCAGAGCAGGCGACGCCCGGGCTCCCAGACGTAGGCTCCCGTTCCGGCTGTCAGCTCCAGGTCCGCGAACAGCTCGCCGCGCTCTTCCGGGGGAACCGGGACCGGCGACAGGCTATTTCCGTCGTCATCGTTCACGACCCGGATAGCCTACCGAGTCCCGACTCGGATTGGCACCTGGATTGGCCGGAGTCCGCAATCCCACTCACTTTTTACGGGTTTCTGGCAGGCGGGGAGTCGGCGGGCCCGGGGGCCGCCAGCGATTCCGGGGCACTGCCACGCAGCATGAAGAACAGCACCACGCCAGTTACGGAGACATAGAGCCAGACCGGGAGGAACACCCGATTCAGTCGCCGGTGCCGCTCGAACGAGCGAGTGAACGCCAGATAGAACGACGTGAGGGCCGCAGGCACGACGGTTATCGAGAGCACGATGTGACTGATGAGGACTGCGAAGTAAATCGCGCGCAGCGCGCCGGTGCCCGTGTACTTCGTGTCGCCATAGAGCGAGTGGTAGACCAGATAACCCACCAGGAATAATGCAGAAAAGGCAAACGCGCTCAGCATGCAGGTGCGGTGCAGGAAGATCCGACGTTTGCGGATCGACACGTATCCGAGCACCAGGCACAGCGCCGCCAGCCCATTGAAACAGGCATTCAGCGCCGGCAAGAACTCGAGCCCGGCGTGGGCGCCCTCGGTCTTGCGGAGCAGGATGAAGCCGATGAACGCGATGGCCGCCGACGAGAGCACGGCGTTGAAGGTGAAGAACAGACGATCCGTACGCGGCAGGGTCGAGCTGGCTGTCATGGGCGCGCACCTCGCGTAGCACTGGTTCGAGAGGGAGGCCGGCGGGCCCTGAGGCTCGACAGCGCAAGCATGCTGAGTACCGCGCAGACCGGGCCCAGGCTCAACAGCACCGAAAGCGGCCGGCTCCCGGCGCTCCGCTCGAGGAGCTCTGCGACGAGACCGAGCAGCGGACCGAGCGCGAAACCGACGCCGATCAAGCCTTCGTGCGCACCGCCGGCCTCGACCGAGGCGTTCTTGACGAGCTGGGCGTAGTAGAGGGCGGCGGTGTAGAGCAGGCCCGAACAGACCCCGAACGCGAGCTCGCCGAGCACGATCGCGGCGACGTTGCCCCCGAACAGGATCAACACGAACGAAAGCGGCAGAGCGGCGATCGAGATCACGATCGGCAGCGCCCGCCCGCGCCAACCCAAGAACCGCCCGAGGGCCCAGAAGGTAGCGACACGCGCGACGTCGAGCATCGCCGCGACCTGCGTGGCGGCCGAGACTCCGAGCGCGAGGTGATCGAGCACCTGCGGCAACAGCGGTGCCAGCAGGAACAGCAGCGCATAGCTCAGCAGCATCGACCAGCGCGCGGCCGCGAGCAGCGCGCCGAAGCGAAGCACTTCGCCTTCGGTCGGACGCTCGGGGTGCGCGTCGTCGAGATGCTCTGGCACGGCAGGCTGCAGCGCAGCGAGCCCGAAACCGAGCACGTTACCCGCCGCGGCCGCGACGAACAGCGAGCTCTGGGCGCCGCTGGCGATGAGCGGTCCCGAAACAATCAGCGCGACCGGCACGGCGCTGGCCCAGGTGACGTTGAAGCGGCCGAGCACGACCGCCAGCTCGGCCGGGCGGTGACCGGCGCTGACGAAGCTCTCCACGACTGGCCACTTCAGGCCCTGGAGCAGGCCGATCAGCGGGAAGCAAACGGCCAGTGTCGCGGCGTCGGGGAAGAAGGCGACGCCGACGTGCAGCGCGAACAGCGCAGCCTGCGCCGAGAGCAGCAGCCGGCGCTCGCCGAGCCGGAGCGCCGCCGCGTGGCTCGCGAGCGCGCCGACGACGTAGGCGACGCCGAACGCCGTGGCGAGCAACAGGTTGTCGCGCTCGCCGAGGCGCAGGATGTCGTGCGTGTAGAAGTAGACGCCGCGCTCGAGCAGGATCGTCGCCAGGCTCTCGATGAACGTGAACCAGAGCATCGCGCGCGCGGGAGCGAGCGTAGCGTACGGCCGCAGCATGTGCCGACCGACCCTACGCTGTTCCCGGGTCGGCGCGAGCAGATCCACGCTGGCGTTCGGAGCGATGGCATGGTTTCTTGACCGCCTGGTGCGGCTTCCGGCTCAGCAGAGGCCCCGATGGTGATGGGCTCCGACTCGTACGAGCTCTCACGCTGCCTGGCTGCGTTGAGGATTGCCGTCGCCATCCTGATCCTGAGCTCTCCGGAGCTGCATCAGGCCGTAGACCTCGCGGCGCATCCAGCCGCGCTGCGCTTCGTTCCCGAGGGGGCGGCGTGGCTGACCGAGCTCGGCCTGTCACCCTCGGCCGTGAGCGCCTTGCGGGCCGTCGTGTTGTCGAGCGGGGTGACTGCGCTGCTCGGCTTCTACTCGCGGCTCTCGATGCTGGTGCTGACGCTGGCGGGGCTGCCGGTCTACGCGCTCTCGCAGCGCACGGGCTCGGTGCTCCACGACATGCACCTGTTCTGGTTCTCGGCGTTGCTCAGCGTGAGCCGCTGCGGGGACGCCTGGGCGCTCGATGCGCGCAACGGGAGGGTGCTCGGAACGGCGATGACTTACGGAATGCCCGTGGGGTTCGCGCGCGCGTTGCTCGGCGTCGTGTACTTCTTTCCCGGGTATCACAAGCTGGTCGAGTCCGGGCTCGGCTGGGCTTCGGCCGAGCACGTCATCCAGCAGCTGCACGCGAAGTGGTTCCAGTTCCACGAGCTGCCGCTGTTGCGGGTGGATCGCTCGCCCTGGCTGTGCGTGGCCGGCGGCGCGTTCGTGCTGGCCTTCGAAGTGTCGTTCGTGTTCCTGATCTGGTCGCGCAAGACGGCCTGGATCGCGGCGGTTGCTGGGCTGTTGTTCCACGCGCTGACGCAGGTGTTTCTGTTCGTGCCGTTCGCCAGCTTGTGGGGTTGCTACGGCATGCTCTTGCCCTGGGGCGCGATCCTACGGAAGAAAACGCTCGATGTGCCGCGGCGGACGCGACAGCTGCGCATCGAGCGCTGGATGCCGGCCGGGCTGCGGCGCGCCACCTTCGCCGTCGGCGCTCCCTTGCTCACGGCGGCCGTCGTGCAGGGCTTTCGCGGCAGCACGCAGGCCTGGCCCATCGGTTGCTATCCGACCTTTGCCACCCCTCCGGGTGACACGTTGCCGGACGTGCTGGTCGAGGCGTTGGTGCCGAATAGGACTCCGCGCTGGTTCAACGGGCGGGAGCTCGGGCCGCGCAGCCAAGCCGAGTGGGGCAGCGTGTTCCGGCTATCCGGCGCCTACGGCGGGGAGCTCGATCGCGACGGCTTGAAGGCGCACGCGCTACGCACGGCGAAGCGGCGCGGCGTCCGCGTCGAGCCCGGGCTCATGCTCTTGGTGTTTCGCGCGGACTACGCAACCGACCCTGCGCACTGGGACGAGCCGCCGCGCCGGCTCACCGAGCTTGCTCAATTTCCGATCGTCCGCTGACGCCCCCCGTTCGGGAAGCGGCGGCCGAGCTCGGCGCAGATCGCCTCGAGCTCGCTCCGATCCGTGGCGTCGAAGGCGGCTTCCGTGTCCGAGTCCACGTCGAGCACCGCCAGCACCTCGCCGCTCGGCGACAGTACCGGAACCACGATCTCCGAGCGCGTCGAGCTTGCGCAGGCGATGTGGTCGGCGCGCTTCGATACGTCGTCCACGAGCTGGGTCGTGCGCGTGCGCGCGGCGGCTCCGCACACGCCACGCGAGAACGGGATACGCAAGCATCCGTGGCCGCCTTGATACGGGCCGACGGCGAGCAGCTCGTGCGACACGACCCGGTAGAATCCGGTCCAGTCGAAGTACGGTAAGGACTGATGCAGCTCACACGAGATTGTAGAGAGCGCTGCGATCCAGTCGTCTTCGTCGGCGAGTAGCTCGTCGATGCGTGCGCGAGCTTCTCGATAGAGCCTTTGCCGGTCGGCGCTTTCGACGCTGGAACGCATGCGTGGATTCTTAGCGCGAGCCGAGCAGCGGCGTTCGTGCTAACCCAATCGGCGGCAAATGCGGGTAATCAACTACACACTAGGGCTAATTTTTTGTGGGTTCGTTGCGTGCGGTGGCGAATCGGACGTCGACAACCCCAACGGGAACGAGTCGGAGGCGGGCGAGGGTGGCGACCCCGCCAAGCCGCCGCCTTCTCGTGGGGGTGAGGCGGGATCCGATGAGCCTGGCGCAGCGGGAGAGGGAGCCAGTCCCGGAACCGCGGGAACCGGCGGGACGAGCGCGCGGGGAGGCGGCCCTCCGAGCATGGGCGCCGTCGGCGGTGGGACACCGACGCCTCCCGCGGGCGGTAGACCGCCCATGCAACCTCCGACCGCGGGCGGGGGCCCGGGTCCCGTTCCGCCCGATGGCTGCTCGTTGCAGAGCGCCTCTTCCGGCGTCGGCTATTGCGACTCCTTTTACAGCTGCAACGGCGGTACCGATTACTTGCAGGTCACGTGCAAGGACAACGGGCTCGGCTCCGGCGACTGCTACTGCAACAACAACACCGGCGTTCAGCAATACCAGGTCACCGGCGCGCCTAGCTTCGCAACCTGCGACGCCACCGCGCAGCTCTGCCTCGGCGGCGGCCCCGATCCGTCGGTGGAGGAGGAGTGCACGCCGACCTTCACTTCCAACGGCGCGACGAGCTGCCAGCTGCAGGAGCGCTGCACGCGAGAGCTCGAAGATAGCGACGCGACGATCGCGCGGACGCGCAGCGTGAGCTGCTCGGGCGCTGATCCGGTCGCGTGTTATTGCGACTACACCGGCAATCAGTTCCGGCTCGACGCGGACAGCTCGGAAGACGCGTGCGAGACGATCATCGAGCATTGCGACGATCCGCGCGTTCCCCCCGGTGCAGGTCCCGTGACGTGCGAGCCTCGCTCGCAGCAATCCGGCATGGGCTACTGCTCCGTGTACGAGGAGTGCCTGAGCGAGACCGACCTGGGCGACGGCATCTCGGCCGTCAGCATCGAAGGGCGCAACGCGACCTGCCAGACCTCCACCACCGGCGGCTCGATTTGTTACTGCCAGGGGTCGAGCGTGTCGGTCCAGTTCGAGATCGACGAACCGGCGAACGGCCTCGCGGCTTGTATGTCGGCGAGCGAGATCTGCGGCAGCGGCGGGCAGTTGATGCTCGACGGCGAAACCTCGTGTGTTCCGTCCAATCAAAACGCCGACCCGACCAATTGCTATGCCTCGCTCGATTGCACGAAGCAGGGCAGCATCGGCGAGCAACAGGTGCGGGTGCACGGCTTCATCAGCCTGTCGTGCTCCGCGCAGGGCGACGCTTACAACTGCACCTGCTCGTCCAACCTCGAGTCGCAGAGCCTCCAGGTGGAGGCGGACACGGCGTGGGCCGCTTGTACATCGGCGGTCACGGAGTGCCCGTCGCTCGTCGAGCCGTCGTTCGACAACGGCACGGGGGTGGGTGGCGCGGCGCCGATCCCGATGCCGGGCCCCGCGGGCGGTCGCTTCTGAGTCGGATCGCGGAGGGGCCGGGGACGTCTCGGCCCTCCGCGAGCTCACTCCCACTTCAGGGAGTTTCCGTCCTTGTCGTGCATGGCGCCCGTGGCCGCCAGCACGATGTCGATCATCTGCCACACGCCGCAGGCGCCGAGCGTGAACAGCTTGGCGAGGCCCAGGCCGGTCTGGCCGAGCAAGAAGCGG
>JALYWZ010000462.1 GCA_030852505.1 Myxococcota bacterium
ACGCACGACGCAGCGCGGAGCGCCCGCAATGCCACGAGCGCCCGGCCATAGCGCCGACTCGCGAGCCAGCCCTCGACCGCGCGCTCCGTGACTTCGCATCCCGGCGCGACCGCGTTCCGCGCCACCACCACCGGCTTCGAGGGGGTGCTGGTGACCGGTGGAGTCGCAGTCGCGCGCGGCCCGCAAGCCAGCGCCATTCCGGTCAGCGCCGCCGCCGCAGCAGCGGGGAGCCGGGGTCGAGCAGAGCGCGTCACTTGGGACCGTCCAGCGCGTAGTACTTGAGCTGTGCGTCATCTTGATCGATGGGCAGCGGGGCGAGTTGCGCGCTGGCCTCTCGAAAGTCGAACGGGCGCATGCCGATGCGGTGCAACTTGTTGAAGTCGTCCTTCTTCCCCGTGATGCCGTCGGTCCACTTGGAAACGGTCCTATTTTCCTCGATGGTGGTACCGAAGCGACCCACGAATCGCACCTTACCGTCCAATTTAGAGCCGATGTCTGCGACTCCAAGGCGCGAAGTCCAAGGCGCCTTGGTTCCGTCGATTTTGACCTCGCGAGACGCTACCGTCGCGCGGAATGCGTCGAGCTGCGGGATATCGAGCAACCAACGAGCCTCGAATTCTGCGAGGTGTGGATGGTCGCGAAGTGACCAGAAGTAACGCGAAATAGCGTAGTTCTTGGAGACGTCGGCTTCCCACATCGGTATCGCCGGCGACGCCACCACGAGACGCTTCTCCAACGTGTCCTTGGAGTTGGGCGTGTTGTCCGGCTCGCGCTTCAAGAGCACGAAGCGCGCGAGCCCGATCGGCCTGGCGCGCTTCATGCGCTCGATCCCTTGCCGCAGCCGCGATGCGCGCGGGGGCACCGCCACCTGGGAGATGGGCTTGTCGTTGACGCTGTCGGCCGGGTTGGTGTCGTAGTTGTTGCCGAACGAGAGCCCGCCCGCGCCGAGGGCCACACCGAGCGGGTTGGTGTGCGCGGGCACCGTTTGCATCGCGCCCGTGTCGATCATCTGCAGCTTGCCCGACTTGAACACGCGCACCACGAACGCGATGTGCTCCTTGTCCTTGCTCACGTAGTTCGTGCCCGGCACCAGGGATCCGTTGGCGATCGCGGAGGCAGCGTTGAGGTTCCCGGATTTGCCTCGCATCTCGGCGCTGGAGCCGGCGCCGATCTTCCAGTTGAGCATGCCGCTGGCGCTGCGCGCGTCCAGCACGTTCGTGGCGGCGTCGTCGAAGCCGCGCGTGATAGCTGCCAGCGTCCCCAGGTGCTGGCAGGCGAAGATGATCGGATGACACGGATCGTCGTTGTCGATCGCGTGCACGTACACCTTGCTGTCCGCTGCGGCCAGATAGTTCGGCCCGGGGCCGGCGTACGGCGTTCCGATCAGCGCCTCCGAAATGAGCTGAGACCATGCCTCTTCCAGCTCCTCCTGGGTGGTGAGCTCCGAGACCGGCACTTCGCAGAGCGCGCGGCCGTCCTTCAGAGGAAGACCCGGGATGGCTCGCCACACCGGCCCGAGCCCACCGCTCAACTGGCGGTACACGAACTTGAGGACGTCCACCGCCCGCGTCGCCGCATCCGCGCCGTTGGTCACGAACTGCGCCGGCTTGACGTTCGCGTCGTTGATCGACTTGGCTAGCTCCGGAGCTACCGTCGGCAATTCGACCTGACTCGCTTCGTTCAGCTGGTTGCCGGCGTCGAACTCCGTCTTCTCTTGATGCGCCGTTCCCGCGGCGTCCTTCCAGTCGACCGTCACGGCGATCTGCCCGAGGAAGATCCGCTGCTCCCAGAGCAGCTCCCAGAAGTCCTTTTCTGCGCCCGGAAAACCTTCGCCGAGCAAGATGAAGCCGCGCTCCTCGATCACCTTCGGCGGCTTGTTCTTGACCGGAAACCGGTGCTCGACCTTCACCTGCGGCGTATCCGCTGGCGCGCGGCCCGGCTCGAAGCGCATCTGAACCGAGACCTGATCGAAGCCGTCGCTCGACCGAGAAAACCCGTTGCTGAAAGTGACGTCTGCCATGGGGGATCAGTCGTGGGCGATCACCAGCGTGAAGTCGCGGAGCACGACGCGTGCCCCGCCGGGCGGTAGCGCGGGAAACGCGACCTTGCCCTCGGCGTCGGTCTTGCCTTCGACGAGGCCCCACGGCGTGTGCAGCGTGAGCTCGGCGTCTGCCGCGGGCAGCTCGGTGTCGCGGTGCACGAACGTGAGATCCAGCGAATCCGCGAATTCGAGCTCGTCCGAGCGCGCAATGCGGCCGCCGCCGGCGTACACGAAGCGGAACGTGACCTCGGGGAGCTCCTTCACGACGCTCGAATCCGGAGGAGCCGCGTCGGGCGAGAACCAGTCGGCGAACGCGAAGCTTGCGCCGTCGCCGCCCGCAGTCACCGTGCTCTCGTCGATCAGCACCGGCTCGCTGCCGGGCACGAGGCAGAAGATCTGAAGCTCGAGCGGCGTTCCCGCGGGCAGCCCCGGCGCGAGCAGCGTCGCTCGTCGCTCCTGGTCCGTGCGCGCGGGCGCGGCGGGGTCCCATCGCGCTGTCCACGGTTTCGCGCTGACCATCGCGCCGAGCGGCGTGCGCTCGTAATGGTTCGGCAGATAGAGCTCACTGGTCTCCGGATCGATCTCCGCGGCCGCGAGGTCCGGCTCCTCTCCGGGCTCGAAGAACAGCAGCTCGACGCGCCGGTTGAGCTGGCTCTTGTAGCCGTCCACACCGAGCTCCTCGATCGGAAAGTATTCGCTGAAGCCCAGGGCCTCCCGCTCTGGATCCACGAACACCAGGCCCTCTCGCAGCTCGGCGAGCCCCTCCTCGTCCTCGCCGAGCTCCTCGCGCAATGCATGCTCGTAGCAATCGAACACCGCGCCCCAGGTCAGCGGGCCCATATCACCGTCGGACTCGAGGTCGTCCGCGGTCGCGCCCAGCGCGTCCTTGTTCGCGTTGTACGCGTCTTGGAACCTGCGAACGGGTTCGACTCCGGTCGCGGCGTTGTCGTCGATCTTTCCCGGATCGCAGTCGAACTCGAGCTCGGGGAATGCCTGGGACACCCAGGCCAGGATCTGCTTGTAGTCGGAGACCTGATGCCGGCCGTCACACAGAGCCTTGAAGGCTTCGCGCTGCTCCTCGCCGCCGACCAGTAGCGCGAGGGCACACTGCGCCCTCTCTTCACTCAGGGTCTGGTTGAAGTCGATCTCGCCCGTGGTATCGCAATGTCCGGCGACGAACACGGATTGGTTCGGATGCTCTTGCAGGAACCGCAGCGCCGTGGCGAAGACGCCGACGGAGCTCAGGCTCTCGAGCTTGCCCGAGTCCTGGTTGGGCGCCTCGCCCTCGGGCAGCACGACGGCGCTGTTCGTGCGGAAGTGCGAGTCCAGGAGCTCGACGAACGTGAGCTTCGGTCCGTTCAGCGGCCCGGCGCGCAGGTCGTGCGTCTGAACGACGCTCTTGCGCCACGCGGGATACTGCGTGCTGCCGGCGGGCGAGTTCTCACCCGGAGGCGCGGGCACGATGCCGAACTCGGGATCGAAGAAGAACAGCTCGACGCGACGATCGCCCTGGTCCTTCTGATCGTCCGCCGGCCCGGGATCGAGCACCTCGCCGCTGTCGTCCACCGGGAAGTTCTCGCCGCAGCCGTGCGCGACCGCGTCGACCGCGATACCGAGCTCCGATAGCGGCGGGCCATCGAGTTCCATGTACTCCGTGATCAGCTGGCGGCGCGTCTCGGGGCCAGCCTTGCCGTCGAGCTGCAGCCCGCGCGTGGTCTGGAACCACTTCACCGCGTCCTGCCCCTTCGGCTTGTCGGCGAAGTCCGGCAGCGAGATGAGCATCATGCGATCTTCCGCCCGACCCCAGCGCTGCTCCTTGGAAACTTCATCCCCGTAGTATGCGAGCCAGGCGTCGACGTCGTCCTTCAGGAACGCGATCGTCGCCTTGGCGCGTTCGAGAGACAACGGGTCGTTGATCGACGACCCTCCGGTCGTGTCCGCGTGGCCGACGACGAGCAGCTTGTCGTCGCGGTGCTCGAGCTGAATGCTGCGCAGGCCGCGCAACCCGGGCAGCGCCGTTGGCAGCAGAAACACCTTACTCGTGTTGAAGAACAGATGGAGCCGGGCCAGCACCGAGAAGGGCGCGACCCCCAGCATTCGCGTCTCCGGCGTGCTCGACCCGGCGGGCAGTACCACGAGCTGCGTCTCGTACTCGTCCGTCTGCTGGTCCTTCCCCTCGAAGAACTCGAGGAAGAACTTCAGCGTGTAGTCGCCGGGGAAGACGTCGTCGTGTTGCAGCCGCCCGGCTGTGTCGGTCTTCCCTTCGAAGGTCTGCGGTCCGTCGATCTGGTAGCGGCGCTCGGAGTGGCGGATCCGGCCCGTCTTGTCGAGCAACTGCGCGAACAGCCGTCCCAGGGGCGGCTTGATGACGACCACATTCGACACCACGGGCTTCAGCGCGATGCCCCCGAGATCCGCGCCGCTGAACACGGAATGAGTCGTATTCGGCTCCGTTGGGTTCACCCGCCGGCGCGGCCGCTGCCATCGAGGATCGACGATTCGATCCAGCGCCGTCGCGTCGATCCGTGTGATCTCACCGCTCGAGCTGGTCGCGTTCTCGACGAGTGCGACACCGGCGGCGTTGCTCGTCCGATCGCTCGCGACAGTTCCGATCGTCAGCTCGACGGGTAAGCCGTTCAGCGCCGAGCCCGCCTCGTCCACCAACCGAACCTCGAAGAGCGTGGTCGTCGCTTCGCGCGCCGGCTTCGGTAATGGCGGCAGCGCGAGCTCCGGCGCTTCCTCCGGCTCACGAAATGTGAAGAGCGTCTCTCGCTCGACCGAGATCTGCCCGCGCAACGTCGCGAGCTCCACGCGACGGAACAG
>JALYWZ010000463.1 GCA_030852505.1 Myxococcota bacterium
GGCCACGATCGGGCCGCCGGGCAGCGGCGCAGCAACCGACCCCGATCCCGGGACCATCGACGGACCGACGGTCTGGGCGCCGCCACCGTAGCCGCGCTGGCGCGCGTACTGTTTCATGGCGTCGTTGATCAGGTAGTCGACGGAGCACTCGAGCTCCTTCGCCATCTGCTCGAACTTCTGCCAGAGCGCCTCGCGGCTCTGGAACGTGCGGCTGACTTTCTTGTTGGGGTCGCTCATCAGTCGTCTCGTCGCGCGCACCCGCGCACAGGGCGGGTCATGTCTTCCCCCCGGGTCGTGATTCCATCGCGGGCTTGATACAGAAGCTCACGAAGTCGCCGATCGTGGCGATGTCCTTGGTCTCGGACTTGTTGCCCGCTCGCACGTCGCACTTCCATTCGCAGTCCTTGGCGTCCTTCGCGCAGGACGGAACGCGCATCCTGTCCTGCGCGTAGGGCTCGACCTTCGGCAGGTCGGCGCGGGTACCGACGGCATAGTAGTAACCGAGCGCGCTGGTCCTCACCTGCGCCGAGTGGGGCGGAGCCGCGTACTTCGCAGCAACCTCGGCGGGTGGAGGGGGGCCTTTCATCGCGGAAAGTAACGCACCATAGCGCAGCGGCTCGTTGATTGACATCCCGCGCACCTTGGAGAGCCGCGCGAAGAAGCTCTCGAGATCGGGCGTGTCGCTCATCCGCAGCACCAGCCCGGCGGCCACCCACCGGACACGCCAGTTCTCGTTGTCGAAGAGCACGTAGAGCTTGTCGAGGACCATTGGCCTCGGGAACTCAGCGACGCGCTGCAGCGCAGCGTCGCGCATCTCGTCCTTCACCTCGGGGCCGCCGCCAGCGATGGCCAGCAGCGCGTCGACCTGGGCGGGGTTCGACTTATCGAGCTTGTTCTGCAGCGCGACGAGCGCGCTCGACCGCAGCCGTTCGCTCTTTTGCTTGTCTTGTGCGGTCTCCAGCAGGTAATCGACGACGGGTCGGGTGCCGAGCCGCTTCATCGAGGTCATGACCCGCAGCACCTCTTCCTCCTGGTACTGCAGGACCTGTTTTTTGAGGTCTTCCGGTTTCACCACCAATTTCGAGGCCTTGTTGGCGGCCTCCACGACCGGCGTCTTCTGTTGGACCCAGGCGGGCGAGGCGGTCTCCTTGGCGATCGCGACCAGGCGCTGACCGGCGGCGAGCTTGGTCGGCTCATCGCCGAAGTCGGCGATCACGTCGACCATGCGATCGAGCTTGGGCGCACCGAGCGCCATTTGTGCGGGCAGCGGGCGCACGCCCTCGGCCTTCAGCTCGCGCATCACCTGTTCCACGCCGTAGAGCTGGCTCGAGTCGTCGAGGCGCTCCGCGAAGTTGGTGGTGACGAACTGAGCGATCGCGCTGCGCAAGCGCTCGCGCAGCGCGGGGTCCGTCAGCAGTGACCCGCCGTTCTGCGTGAGGATCGCGAAGGCGGCGTCCTTGAACGGGATCCCGGGATCGACGGGCGCTTCGTTGGCCTGCGGCTTGGGCCGGGGCTTCTTCATCTCCGCTTCCAGGCGCGGAACGAGCTCTGCGATCAGAGCGCTGCGCGTCGCCGGCGGCAGCTGGCCGAGCGACGCGATCAAACCGGGTTGATCGTCGCCACCCTGGATCCCCACGCGCCGCCCGCTGCGCGGCTTCATCCCGATCAACGCGACCGCCGCCTCGACCCGCAGATCGAGCGGGTACTTTTCGTGCGTGAGCACGGCCGTCAGCTTCTTGGGCCCCTGCGAGGTGGCGGCCCAGCGGGTGACGTCGTCCGTGCTCGTGCGACAAGCGCCGAGCGAAAGTGCAACCACAGCTGTGGCCACGACCAGCGTCCGGCCAGTGGAAGCCCCCAGGTGCATCGGGATTCGGTAGCTCCGTTCTTTCGCGGGCGTCCGGCATGATCGCCGAAAGCGCAGCAGCGAGCGATGGTACAGCTCCGCGGTATTCAGACTCAAGGTAGTCGCGGATGACACGCCGCGTTATCCGGTCGGAACGCAAAACTTGGTGGTCAAAGGTAGCTACATGTAGTTATCTGTAGGCCATGAACGTGCGGCTGTTTAGCCCCCGGGCGGCGACAGGCTCGGACTTGTCGTCCGCAGCGAGCACCGGCACAGGTCCCGTCCAGGGGCGCCTGCGCGAGGCGGCTGCCTTGCTGCTCTGGGCGGGCGCGGCATTCGTGACCCTGGCTCTCGCCAGCTACGAGGTGGACCCGGTGGACCCCGGCGTCACGGGCGGTAACTGGGCGGGAGCCGCCGGCGCGGCGCTCGCGGGCGTGCTCGTTCAGGGCTTCGGTGTCGTCGCGTGGCTCTTGCCAGTGGAGCTCGGGGTGCTCGCGGCTCCGCTGTTCCGTGGCCAGAAGCCCGAGCTCTTGGGGCTTCGCATCGCGGGTGATCTGGTGGTCGCGATCGTCCTCAGCGCGCTCGTCCAGGTGGCGGCGCCCAACTCGGTCGCGTTTCACGGCGCCGTGGCTGCCGGCAACGTCGGGCTCCTGTTCGGCGAGCTGATGCGCGAGCTGTTCTCGACCATCGGCTCTTTTCTGGTGGGGCCGACCATCGTCGGGCTGATCCTGATCGGCCGTGCGAGCTTCTCGTTCATCGCCTGGTCGCACCGCGTCCTGTCCTGGATGGGACGGCTCTGGGCACGCCTGGTGGTGGCGTGCGGCAGGCTACGCGGCGCGTGGGGTCAAGCGCGCGATCTGCGGCGCGCCGAGTCCGACGCGAAGGAGCACGCGCCCGCGATCGAGGTGCCGGATCGCGACGAGGCGCTGCTGATGCAGCTCGCCGACGACGTCGACTGGATCCCCGTCGAGTACACGGCGCCGCTGCCGCTCGCGTTGTCGGCGACGCTGAACCGCGACGCCGCTCCCGTTTCGAGCGATGTGCCGAGTGAGCTGTTCACGGGGGAGCCGTCGGTGAAGCTCGTGACGGGGGCCGCTGTCAGCGGTCAGCCGTCAGCCGTCAGCGAGGCGGAAAGCGAGCTCGAGGACGTCGAGGAAGACCCGGAGAGCCCCGAGGAAGAGGTCGACGCAGCGCCGCTCTCGAAACCGCGGGCGAAGCCTCGGAAGAAGAAGGCCGAGCCGAGTGGGCCCGAGATCGTCGATACCGAGCACGAGCGCGCGGTCGAGCGCGCCAAGGACGCGGCCAAGGTGCGGGTGCGCGACGATTTCCGGCTCCCCGGCTTCGATTTGCTCGAGCAGAACGAGACCCAGAGCGTCGGCGTCGACGAGGCCAAGCTGCGCGACAACAGCGAGCTCCTGGTGAAGACGCTGCTCGACTACGGCGTGCAGGGCAAGGTCGAGGCGATCCTGCCCGGTCCGACCGTGACCATGTACGAGGTCTCGTGCGAGGCCGGCACCAAGGTCAG
This sequence comes from Myxococcota bacterium, assembly GCA_030852505.1. Taxonomy (GTDB): domain Bacteria; phylum Myxococcota_A; class Polyangia; order Polyangiales; family Polyangiaceae; genus PMG-095. The sequence continues at coordinate 3,369 of JALYWZ010000463.1, forward strand.
CAAGGTGGCCGCGCTGGTCGACGATCTGGCGCTCGGTCTATCGCGCAAGGTGCGCATCATCGCGCCGATCCCGGGTAAGAACCGGATCGGCTTCGAGCTGCCGAACGACGAGCGCATCCCGGTCAATCTGCGTGAGCTCGTCGAGGATCAGCGGTTCGACAAGATCGCGGAGAAGGCGCCGCTGCCGGTGGTCCTGGGGCGGGACATCGTGGGCAAGCCGTTCTACGCGGATCTGGCTTCGATGCCGCACGTGATCGTCGCGGGCGCGACCGGCGCCGGCAAGAGCGTGGGCCTGAACGTGATGCTGTCGAGCCTGCTCTTCAAGCGCACGCCGCAAGAGCTGCGGCTGTTGATGATCGATCCCAAGGTCGTCGAGCTCGCGCCCTACGCCGATATCCCGCACATGCTGCTGCCGGTCGTCACCGACATGAAGCAGGCGGCCACGGCGCTGCGCTGGGCGGTCGACGAGATGGAGCGGCGCTACCAGCTGTTCGCCAACGCCGGCACCAAGAACATCGTCACCTACAACGGCTGGGTGAAGAAGGTGCAGGACGGCGAGCTGCCGCCGCCGAAGCCCGAGGAAATCGAGGCGCTGTCCCCCGAGGGCGCGGTGGTGAGCCTGCCGCCCGCGCGCGACGGCAGCGACGGCGTCACCTTGCCCGGCAAGCTGCCGTACATCGTGGTCGTCGTGGACGAGTTCGCGGATCTGATCATGCAGCAGGGCAAGGAGGTCGAGGCCTCGATCGCGCGCCTCGCGCAGAAGGCGCGCGCCGCCGGCATGCACGTGGTGCTCGCCACCCAGCGTCCGAGCGTCGACGTGATCACAGGCATGATCAAGGCGAACTTTCCGACGCGCATCGCCTTCCGCGTCGCGCAGAAGGTGGACAGCCGGACGATCCTCGACGAGCAGGGCGCCGAGCACTTGCTCGGTCGCGGCGACATGCTGGTCAAGCTGAACGGCTCGACCGAGACCTACCGCGTGCAGTGCCCATTCGTCAGCGAAGACGAGGTGGGCAAGCTCACCGACTTCTTGCGCGCGCAGGGCACCCCCACCTACAACGATGCGATCCTCCGCGCCGACGACGAGGACGAGGACGACGAGGACGACGAGGATGTCGATCCGCGCTTCGAAGAGGCACGGCGGATCGTGGCCGAGACGCAGCGCTGCTCGACGTCGTGGCTCCAGCGCAAGATGACCATCGGCTACAACCGCGCCGCGAAGATCGTCGAGACGCTCGAGCGGCGCGGGTTCGTCGGCCCCCCGAACGGCGCGCGCGACCGCGAGGTCTTCCTCCCGCCGCCCTGATCGAGGCGACCCGAGCCACGCGGCCCCGCTCACCCAAGTGCCCGGAAGGGCTGGGCTCGTGCCCCTGGGCTGTGATATCGGAGCTTATCCATGACTCCGAGCGCGCCACCGCCCAGCTTCCCGCTGGCGCTCGAAGACGACGCCGACGACGTGGCCTGGGCGCTGCGCACGGCCGGGGTGGAGTGGAAC
>JALYWZ010000464.1 GCA_030852505.1 Myxococcota bacterium
CCTGCCGAGCCGCGGTGCAGGTACGCTACCGAGCGAAGCCCGTGCCGTGCGAGGTGCGCGCGACTGCCGACGGCGCCGAGCTCGGCTTCGACACGCCGATCACCGCGGTGGTGAAGGGCCAGCACGCGGTGCTCTACGACGGCGATCGCGTGCTCGGCGGCGGCACGATCGTCGACGCAATCAAGACCGAGCCCGGCGAGTCGGCGGCATGAGCCTCGCGCGACCGGCAACGCTGTTCGTGCTCGCGTGGTTCGCGGGCGGCTGCACCGTCGGCGAGGGCGAGGGCTGGGTTCGCAGCGATCGGCTCTACGTCGAGGACTGCTGGAACGGCGCGTTCGACCTGGATCCCGATTTCTTCGGCGCGAACCCGTACCGCGAAGAGAGCCTTTTGATCCGCATTCAGCGCGGCGACAACATCGAGGAGCAGTCGGACGGGCTGACGGTGCTCGTGAACGACCTGCAGGAGCTCCGAAAGAACCTGAACACGCCGGTGAACGTCGGCTTGCCGGTCGGGGTTTCGCCGCCCGGAGTTCCGGTCACGCCCGTGGCCGACGCGCCGAAGGTCAGCCTGTCGGTGTACCTCCACAACAGCTGCCACGTGCAGAACGCGGTCGTGTACTCGATGTCGGGCACGATCACCTTCAAGTCCCTGTTCAACGGCGATCCCAACGAAGACGACGCCGAAGAGCGCCTGACGGAAGCCAGCTTCGAGGCCTCGTTCGCGGATCCGCGCCGCGTCGCGATCAATGCCGAGGCCGATCCGGAAGCGACCAGCGTGGTGCGCGGCTACTTCCGGTTCTATTTCCAGCGCGGGCAACCCGCGCAACCCTTCCCGTGAAGACGCTCGTCGATGCGCGGCTCCGGGACGAGGCCCGCCGCTTCGAGCTCCGGCTCGCCTGCGAGGACTGCGCGCACTTTTGCCCCGAGCAAGGCGGCTGCACGCACGGCTATCCGAAGCGCGTCGAGCGCGGGCTCGACGGCGCGGAGGAGCTCGAGTTCTGCAAAGAATTCGAGCTGGTTTGAGCGGGCGGGCTGGAGAGCGTGGCCACGATCAGCGCGTTGTCGAAGGGCGTGCCGGCGCTCGCGTCGCGGACGTGGCAGCAAAAGCCGAGCGCCTCGAGACACCGTACGATTTCGGACACGGGCCGGAAGCCGAGCGCGCCCGACGCGCGGTTGTAGCCGAGCAGCGTGGCCACGCGTTCGAAGAGCCGCGTCAAGAGGCTGAAGGCTCCCGGCTTGCGGTCGACCTCGCGCACGAACAGCCGCCCACCCGGGACGAGCCAGGACTTCACGCGCGCGAGCGCGGCGTCTTGCTCGTCCGGCGACAGATAATGCAAGACGTCGATCAAGAGCACGCTGTCGGCGCTGCTTTCCGCAGCCTCGAAGCTCGTCAAATCGGCGACCTCGAAGCGCTCGCGGCCGCCCGCGGCGGTGCGCGCGACGGCCACCTTGCGCGCGTCCGGATCGAAGCCCGAAAGCTCGCTCACCTGGCCTCGATCCTGGAGCAATAGGCCGATTTGTCCGCGCCCGGCGCCCGCATCGATCAAGCGCCCGAGGTCTCCGGCGGAGCACAGCTCGTTCACCACCGGATCGCTCCGTAGCTTCAGATCGACGTACCAGCGATCGCCCCGCGGGGCAGACGCATAGCGCTCGAGGGTGCGCTCGAAGCGCGCGGCGCCGTCTTTCTCCCCGCCGCGGCGCGCGATCAGGTACGTGAGCAGGGAACCGAGCAGCGCGAGCCCGCCGCCGACCACGAGCGAGCCCACCAGGGCGCGCTCGAAGACGTCGCCGAAACGGCCGAGCTCGAGCTCGCTCATCGCGAGCGGCGCGCGCCCGAGCAGCGCCGACCCCACGCGCGCTTCGAGCGTCACGAGGAGCGGCGCGAGCCACGGGTTCGAAATCTGGGCGGCGAGGTAAGCGGCCACCAGATCGAGCCCGAACGGCACGCAAGCCGCGACGCACAGCGGGAAATGCAGCCCGTACAGCGGCAAGCAGCCGATGAACAGTCCGACCCCGACCGAGACCGAGCGCTCGAGCGGGGAGCCGCCTCCGCGAGCCCGGCGCCACAGCCCTTGGAACCAGCGATGAATGCGGCGGAAAGGCAAGCGGGGTTTTCGGTCATCGAGCGGTACGGCGCGCAGTTTGCCGCCGATTATGCCCGAGGCTGCTCCGAGCGCCCGCGCTGACCGCGAGCGAGCCTGAGATACATCTGCGCGCTGCGGTTCTCGGGATCGGTCGAGAGCGCCCGTTCGAGCTCGGAAATCGCTGCGTCGTGCTGGCCGTGCGTGAGCAGGATCACGGCCAGCGTGAGGCGCGCGGGGACGTAATTGGGGTTGCGGTCGAGCGCGGCCTCGAGCTGCCCCTTGGCGAGCTCGATGCTGCCGGCGTCGCGATACAGCACCGCGAGGCGCGTGCGCAGATCGAGGAAGCTCGGGCACAGCGCGACGGCCCGCTCGAGCTCTCGAATCGCTTCGTGGCTCATCCCGAGGTCGAGGTAGGCCTGGGCCGTCTCGGCGTGCATGTTCGCGATCTTGCCGCGCGCGAACGGATCGTTCTTCGCGGCGCCGTCGCTGCCGCGGTGGCGGATCGTGGCGTAGATCTCGCGCGCCTTGTCGTACTTGCCGAGGTCGTTGTAGGTGACCATCAGGTTGAGCTGCGCTTCGGTGTAGTTCGGGTTCAGCGACACCGCCTTTTCGAAGTGGCGCTCCGCTTGCGCGAAGTCGCCGCGGCTGTGCGCGATCACGCCGAGCATGTCGAACACGTCCGCGTGGCGATCGGTCTCCGCGACGACCTGACGCAACAGGTACTCGGCGCGATCGAACTCCCGCTTCGTGTAGTGCTCACGACCGAGCAGAACCAGTTGCTTCAGGTGATCGTCCATGGCGGTGGATGAAACCCCTCCGTCGCTCGATCTTGGGGGACGGCGCGCGCCCTGGGAAGGGTAAAGATCGAGATCCGGGCGGGCCTCGACTTCCGGCGGTTGCCCGCTCGAGCCTCGACTGCTACCCCGGGTTGTCCGTGGCGCCCTCCGACCCCACCCAGCGCCACGTCGGCCGCGTCGTGGACCCTGCTGCCCGTGAAGACGGGGATACAGACGCCGAGCCGATCGTGGAGCTCGAACCCGCCCCAGCCGAAGAAGCGAGCGGGCCGACCCCGCCCGAGTCACCTCCGGCAGGCGGTTTGTTGCGCGGTCAGGAGCTGCGCGACCGCTTACTCGCGCGAGCGGAGTCTGCGCGCAGGGGCGCGGCGCCGACTGCAACGGCGAGCGCGCCCGCCCCGTCGACTGCGACCCCGGCCCCGGCCCCGACGGAGCCGGAAGAGGCGCAGAAGAGCTACGGCGACCTGGACGAGATCGGACGTACCCGTTCCGAGGAGGCTTTCGCGCCGCTGCCCCGCACGCCGAAAGCCGGGTTCTTCCCGAGTGGCAGCGAGCTGTCGCCGAATTGGATTGCCGTCTTCGGCGCGCTGCTCGGCGTCGCCACGGCGGTGTCGCTTTTGTCGCTGGTGATGAACCTCGATCCGAAGCAACGCGGGGCGATCGCCACGCCCTCGACGGCGCCGTCGCCGGTGGCCTCACCGAGCGCCGCGGTCGAGGCGCCCGAGGTGGCCAAGCCGAAGCGCGTCCGAGCTCGCCTGCCCGGCCCGTGGCGCATCGCCGACGTCAAAGATCAGCCAGGCACTCGGGTGATCGAGGGCAAGATCGGCACGAGCTCGTTCCTCAAGGAGCTGGAAAGCGCCGGCATTCCGCTCAAGGAGGCCTACCGCGTGATCGCCTCGATGAAGGGCGTCCGCAACTTCGACCGCTGTAGCTCGGGCGATCGCTTCGTCGCGCTGGTTGACCGCGCGAGCTCGAAGCTGCGCGCCTTCGAGTACGAGGTCAGCGCGGAGGAGGTCTACCAATCGCGCGAGGACGCGAGCGGCCTACTGCGCGGCGCGAAGCTCGACCTCAAGGTCGAGAAAGCCCAGGCGATAGGCGCACTGGTATTCAAAGGTAAGAGCTTCGACGAAGCGGCGGAGCTCGCCGGGCTCGAGACCGGGCTTTCACGGGTCACCGCGAAAGCGCTCGAAGGGCACATGAGCCTCGACGAGCTCGAGTACGGCGACCGGATCCGGATCGTGGTGCAAGAGCTGACGGTGCTCGGCGAGTTCGGCCGCTACACGGGCGTGGAAGCGCTCGAGATCCGCAGCGCCGACCCGAACCGCACGCCGTTCCGGCTCTACTACTTCGACGGCGCCGGCGAGCGCGGCTACTACGACGCGGAAGGGCATTCGCCGTCGGAGGGCGGTTTCCGCAAGCCGATCAAGGACGCGCCGATCACTTCTCCGTTCAACCCGAAGCGCATGCATCCGGTGCTGAACAAGGTGATGCCGCACAACGGCATCGACTTCGGCTCGCCTACGGGCACACCGGTCGGAGCTTCCTCCTATGGCACGGTGAGCTTCGTGGGCAACGCGGGGCCTTCCGGGAACCTCGTCAAGATCAGCCACGAAAACGAGATCGAGACCGGCTACGCGCACCTGTCGCGCTTCGAGCCCGGCATCAAGGTCGGGGACAAGGTCAAGCGCCTGCAGGTGATCGGCTACGTCGGCTCCACGGGGCGCTCGACCGGGCCGCACCTGCATTTCAGCGCCAGCAAGAAGGGCGACTTCTTCGACCCGCGTTCGTTGAACCTGGACGGCATGCGCACGATCTCGAAGGCGAACCGCGAGGCCTTCGCCGAGCTGAAGCGCAAATACGACGCCCTGCTGGATGGCATCCCGTTGCCCCCCGCGCCCGCGCCAAAGGCTGCGCCGGCGGCCGCCCCGAGCAACGTCGCGGCAGCGGTCGAAGCCGCACCCGACAGCGCCCCCGCGCCCGAC
>JALYWZ010000465.1 GCA_030852505.1 Myxococcota bacterium
GCTCGAGGTCGTGCCGAGCCTGGTCGCGCGCGGAACGAGCGGCCGTGACGCTGGCCCGCGCCTCGGTGATCTGCGCGCTCGTGGCCTTGACCGCGATCGAGGCGCCCGACAGTGAGGCCTTCGCGACATCGCGCCCGGCCGAGGCGCTTTGCTCGGTGAGCCGCGCGCTCGCGTCCTCGGCGTCGGCCAGGGCTCGGGCAGCGAGCAGCTCGGCCTCGGCCTCTGCGAGCCGGGCACGAGCGGGCGCCGGATCGAGCTCGACGAGCAGCGCCCCCGCCATCACCTGCTGGTTGTCGCTGAAGTGGACCGCCGAGACCACGCCGCCGAGCCGGCTGGGCACCGCCACGACGTCCCCGTCGATCTGCGCGTCGTCGGTGCTCTCGAGCCCGCGGTGCAGCCAGAGGTAGCCGCCAACGACCGCGGCGAGCAGTGCAAGAGCGGCAAATCCAAATCGTGAGCGCGAGCGGGAAGAAACGGGCTTGACAGGGGGTTCGGTTGCGAGCGGAACTGGAGCAGCTGCTGAAACACTCATTCGATAGGCCTTCGGATCAAACGCAACAACAAGTTGCAACAGCTAGCAGTGCGGACTACAAAAGCAACCAACAGTTGCGATTAGAGAGCGAGCCCCGAAAAACAGGCCGTCCCGGCGCTCGTGCCCGGACGGGGGGCCGGAGTGCGCGCGTGGTGGAAGCCGTGCTCGCCGCGACTCTCGAGGTGTTCGCGGAGCGCGGTTACGGCGGGCTGTCGATCGAGGAGGTCGCGAGCCGCGCCGGGGTCAACAAGACCACGGTCTACCGCCGCTGGCCGACCAAGGTGGCGTTGCTCGACGCGGCCCTGCGCGACCTGAAGGCGCACGACGAGCCGCCGCCCGACACGGGGGACGTGCGAGAAGACTTGTTCGTCACCCTGCGCGCCAAGGCCGACCAGATGGCGAACCCGCGCGGCCGAAGCGTACGCCGTGCCGTGCTCGCCGGAGAGTCCGAGCCCGAGCTCCGCTCCGTAGTCCTGCAGCTCCGCAAAGAGTACCCGGTGGTCCCGCGGATCGTGCTGGAGCGCGCCGTCTCGCGCGGAGAGCTCCCCGAGAGCACCGACTACGACCTGGTCACGACCACGCTCGTCGGTTCGCTGTTGTCGAACACGCTGTGGCGCGAGCGCGTCGAAGACGACCTCTTGCGCCGCTTGATCGACCTCGTGATCAGCGGCGCAAGCACCACGACGCTTCGCTCGACCGCCGATCGCTAGTACTCGATCACGGTCCGGATCGAGCGGCCCTCGTGCATCAGGTCGAAGGCCTCGTTGATCCGCTCGAGCGGCAGCTTGTGCGTGATCATCGAGTCGATGTCGATCTTGCCGTCCATGTACCAGTCGACGATCTTGGGCACGTCGCTGCGGCCGCGCGCGCCGCCGAAGGCCGTGCCCTTCCAGACGCGCCCGGTCACGAGCTGAAACGGCCGGGTGGCGATTTCCTGACCCGAGCCGGCGACGCCGATGATCACGCTCACGCCCCAGCCGCGGTGACAGCATTCGAGCGCCTGGCGCATCAACTGCACATTGCCCACGCACTCGAAGCTGTAGTCCGCGCCGCCACCGGTGAGCTCGACCAGGTGCGCGACCAGCCCGTCCCCCACGTCATTCGGGTTCACGAAGTGCGTCATGCCGTAGCGCTTGCCGAGCGCTTCGCGCGCCGGGTTGATATCGACGCCGATGATCTTGTCGGCACCCGCGATCTTCGCGCCCTGGACCACGTTCAGGCCGATCCCGCCTAGCCCGAAGACCACGACGTTCGCCCCCGGCTCGACCTTCGCCGTGAAGAGCACCGCGCCGATGCCGGTCGTGACGCCGCAGCCGATGTAGCAAATCTTGTCGAACGGCGCGTCCGGCCGCACCTTGGCCAGCGCGATCTCGGGCAGCACCGTGTGGTTCGAGAAGGTGGAGCAGCCCATGTAGTGGTGGATCTTGGTCTTGCCGATCGAGAAGCGGCTCGTGCCGTCCGGCATCAGCCCCTTGCCCTGCGTGGCGCGGATCGCCGTGCACAGGTTGGTCTTGCGGCTCAAGCACGACTTGCAGGCGCGGCACTCCGGTGTGTAGAGCGGGATCACGTGATCGCCGCGCGCGAGACCGGTGACGCCGGGGCCCACGTCGACGACCACGCCCGCGCCCTCGTGACCGAAGATCACCGGGAACAGGCCCTCGGGATCGGCCCCGGAGCGCGTGAACTCGTCGGTGTGACAGACGCCCGTCGCCTTCAGCTCGACCAGCACCTCGCCCGCCTTCGGGCCCTCGAGCTCCACCTCTTCGATCACCAGGGGTTTGCCGGCCTCGTACGCAACCGCGGCGCGCGTCTTCATGAGCACGGAGCCTACACGAACGGGTAACCCGCGCTGCTGCCGCTAAAACATTAGTAATTTCAGATAGTTACAGAAACTTCTGCTCGGATGTCGATCTCGGGCGGCCCCGAGCGTCGTAGGGGCATGAACGCCTCGGCATCTCGGACCCAGACCAAGACGAGCGCCGCTCGCAGCGCCAGCGATTGGCTCGCGGGGTTGAGCGGTGCGCTGAGCACGGCGCTCGCGGCGGTCACCGGGCGCAGCCGCAAGCCGAGCGCCGTCGCGGGTCAGGTCGGTCCGTACACGCTGGCCGAGAAGATCGGCGAAGGGGGAATGGGCGTGGTTTATCGCGCGAGCAGCCCGGGCAGCCACCGACCGACCGCCGTCAAGCTGCTTGCTCCCGGGCGTACGGGAGACCGCGCACGGACGCGCTTCGTGCGCGAGGCGGAGCTCACGAGTCGCCTGCACCACCCGAACACCATCAGCGTCTTCGACTTCGGACCGACCGCCGACGGCGGCTTCTATTACGCGATGGAGTACGTCGAGGGCGAAGATCTCGAGAAGCTCGTGGAGCGCGAGGGCGTGCTCGCTCCGTCTCGGGTCGCGCACTTGCTCGCGCAGCTCGCCGCATCGCTCGCCGAGGCGCACGCCGCAGGGCTCGTGCACCGCGACGTGAAGCCGGCCAACCTGATGCTGTGCAACGGCCGTGAGGATCGCCTGAAGGTGCTCGATTTCGGCTTGATCAAGCAACTCGACGCAACGCCCGACGTCACGCGCACCGACGAGCTCAGCCTGATCGGCACGCCCCTCTACGTCTCCCCCGAGGCGCTGATCGACCCTGGCAGCGTCGGCCCCCAGAGCGACCTCTACGCGCTCGGCGCCGTCGGCTATTTCCTGCTCACGGGCATGACGCCGTTCTCCGGCCGCAACGCCGTCGAAGTCTGCGCCCACCACCTGCACACCGCCCCCGTTCCGCCCTCGACGCGCTCGGGCCGCGCCCTCCCCCGCGAGCTCGAGACGCTGATCCTGAAGTGCCTCGAAAAAGATCCCACGAAGCGCCCCACCTCCGCCGCCTCCCTGGAGCTCGCCTTCCGCCGCATCGCCGCCGCCCTGGACGCCACGCTGGACGCCAACAGCGACGCACTGGCGGCGTAGACGTCGCTTGACGATGGGCGCAACAGGAAGACCGGGAAGACAGGAAGTTTTTTCTTCTCGTGTTGTGCGTCTCACCGCTCAATCAAAAACTCCTGGCCCCAGTTCTTCGATGACCTGTCAGCCAAGCCTTGCAGGACCAAAAAAATCCTTGTTCCGGACTTCCTGTCTTCTCGCCTTCCTGTTAAAAAATCTCGCAACGTCGGCCTAAGACGTTTGCCTCAGTTGAGCGTGATCAACACGCTCTTGCTCGGCTCAGGGCCGTTGGGGCCGTCGGGGCAGTCGAGCGCGGGCGGGAGGATCTTGGCGCGCTTCACGTTGCGGCCGAGCTTTTCGGCGCTTTCGACGAGCAGCCGGCGCAGGGTGAGGGCGCGGGTCTTTCGGTGATTGGTGACGGCGAGCAAGCTGCCGCCGTTCTTCACGACGGAGAGCGCGGCGCTCGCTAGCTCGGCGTAGTCGCGCGCGAAGGACCAGGCTTTGGCGCCGCCCTTGCTCGAGAAGCTCGGCGGATCGAGCACCACCAGATCGAAGCGGGTGCCGCGGCGGGCCGCGCGCTGCAAGAACGCGAGCGCGTCCTCGCGGATGAAGCCGTGGCGCTCGGGCTCCAGGCCGTTGATGCGAAAGTTCTCGACGCCGCGGGCGAGCGCGCGCGCAGCCGTGTCGACGCTCGTGACCTTGGTCGCTCCGCCGAGCGCGGCGGCGACGCTGAACGAGCACGTGTACGAGAACAGGTTCAAGACCTCGGCGCCGTGTGACAGCTCACGGACGCGCCGGCGGTTCTCGCGCTGATCGACGAACAGGCCGGTGGACATGCCGTCGCCGAGCTCGATCTTCGTCTTGAGGCCGCCCTCGTCGACGACGACCTCGGCCGGCGCCTGGCCGAATAGCGGTGCGGACGGCGCGATCGACTCGCGCTCGGCGCGGCGCAGGTCCTGGCGCAGCCGGCGCTTCAAGTAGACGCTGAGCGCCCCGAGCTCGCCGAGCAGCTCACCGAGCTCCTCGGCGCGCGCTTCGGCCTCCACCGAGTCGAGCGAAAGGCTCAGGTGACCGCCATAAACGTCGATGATGATGCCGCTGAGCTCGTCGGCACTGGTGTTCACCCAACGAAACGCCTCGCTCGACTGCGCGACGGGGAAACGCAGACAGCCCGCGTCCAGCAACCGCCGCCGGATTTCGGCGCGGTCGCCGAGCGCGTCGAGCGTGCCGTCGAGCCAGCGCGAGAACGACTTCGGCTCCGGCACTTCGAAGCGGCGCTCGATCGCCGGCAGCGACAGCGCTCGCGCGTGGAGCAACAGCCGCGGCGCTGCCGGGCCCTCGTAGGTCCGGTCTCCGGCGATCGGCGCGCCGACGGCCGCGAGCTGCACGCGCAGCTGGTGAG
>JALYWZ010000466.1 GCA_030852505.1 Myxococcota bacterium
GCTGGCGGCGGTGCGGGCGGAGGAGCTGGCGGAGGAGCTGGCGGCGGTGCTGGCGGAGGAGCTGGCGGAGGAGCTGGCGGCGGTGCGGGCGGCGGTGGCGGCATCTTCGGAGCACGCGTCGCTTCCGCGGCGAAGTCGATGCAGGTGTCGGACACCGGCAACGCCAAAGTCGACGCGATGGGCGACGTCATCAACAACGCCCTCGCGCCGTTCTTCGAAGCTCCCGATCCCGAAAAGGGCGTTCTCGGCGTAGTCGAGCAAGGTATCGGCGCGGTGATGGGGCTGCAGAACGCGCCCCTCGAATTGCTGAACACGGGCTTCGCGATGTTGACCGCGCCGATCGCGGCGCTGATGCCCGCGTTCCCGGCGGCGTACCTGACGGTGCTTCACGTCGGCATGCCGCACACGCATGTCCACCCGCCGAGCCTGATCCCGCCAGCCCCGCCCGTGCCTTTGCCAAGCATCGGCAATCTGATGTTGCCGGGCTGCGTGTCGGTGCTGATCGGTGGCATGCCGGCCGGGCGCGCGGGCGACCTCGGCCTCGCAATGACCTGCGGCAGCTTTGCGCCCGCCTTCGACGTCTTTCTCGGCTCGAGCAACACCTTCATCGGCGGCAACCGCGCCGCGCGCATGACGGACATGACGCGCCACTGCAACCCTGCGAGCAAGACACTGCTCGTCAGCCGAGGCGCCGCTAAAATGGCGGCAGCCATCGGCGCGGTCGGCGTCGGTGCATCACTGGCGGCCGGTCAGGCAATGCAGGCCGCCATTGCCGCCGCGCAAATCGCCGCCGACGCCGCGGCCGCTGCACTCAGCGCGCTGCTCGGCACGGATCCCGGCGTTCCGCCCGCGATGGGCGCGCTGATGCTCGGCAACCCCACCGTCCTCATCGGCGGCTTCCCGTGCCCGAACTTCCCGAACCCGCTCGACGGGATCATGGCCGGGCTGAAGAAGCTCGGGAAAGCGATCGCGCAGAGCAAGGGTATCGGAAAACTGCTGAAGAAGGTCGGGCTCTGCAACCAGCCCGGCGAGCCAGTCAACGCGTTCACGGGCGAGGTCTACAACGACTTCGAGGACTATCGGGCGACTGATAGCGGGTTCACGTGGGAGCGGCACTATCGGAGCGGTTGGAACCAGCAAGATGGTCCCCTCGGCTTCGGCCATCGGCATTTCTTTCAGCGCACACTCACGCTCCTCCGTAAGCGCGCGATCTACGAGACACACGATAACGAAGTCGTCGCGCTCGCAGCGCTCGAGGACGGGAGCTACGCACCGACCGACGGCTTCCGTTTGACCACGGCGGACCGACGTCGCTACCAGCTCACGACGGATCGCGACGAAACGCTCGAATTCGACGCGCTGCCCACCACTCCGCCCACCGCCAGGCTCTCACGTTACAAGTCCGCAAAGGTCGACGTCTACCTCCACTACGATGCGGCCGGCCGCCTGCAAGCGCTGACCGAGTACTTGACCTCCTCGATGGTCGACACGCACTTCGTGTACGACGCGCAGGGGCGTATCGAGCAGTTGGCGCGCGGGCGCCGCGGTCAGCAGCCGCTGACGATTGCTCGTTACGGGTATCGCGACGGCTGTCTCGTGGAGTGGCGTGACCCGCTCGGCGCACCGACACGCTTTCTGTACGACGCGGCTCGTCGGATGCTGCAGGGCACCGATCGCCGCGGCTATAGCTTTCATTGGCGCTACGACCCTGCCAGCGGTCGCTGCGTGAGGAGTTGGGGTGACGACGGTCTCTGGGGTGTTGAGGCAAAGTACGAAGGCAGCCAGTCCTTCTTCACGGAACCTGATGGCGGGATCTGGGCGTTCAAGCACTATCCGGACGGAACGCTTTCGCATGTGATCGATCCGCTCGGCGGCGTAACGCAGTACATCCAGGAGCAGGGCCGTGTCGTCCGCCAAATCACTCCGTCTGGTTTGGTTTACACTTGGCTCTACGACGTCAACGGGCGGCACACGGGGAGACGTGGCCCGTACGGCGAGCTGCTGCCGCCGGAGGACGCCCTTCCGGATCCGCCAAATCCGTTACGGCACCGCGGGCCGACCACCCAGCAGGGTTGGCTCTGGGGCGCAGGTCACGCAGCAAGCGTCGCGCCGCTCTCGAAGCTGCCGCGCTCGGTGCTGGCTCAACTAATCCCGGTTCAGCCGACAGAACCAGCGCACATCCTCGACCCCGCAGGTCGGATCGTTCGCACGGAGTTTCCTGACGGGAAAGTCGAGCAGTTTCAACACGATCTTCAAGGCAATTGGGTCGCGCGGGCCGATACGCGCGGAAACGTTTGGCAACGTCACATCGTGTCGTGGAACCTGGTGGGCGCGGAAAAGTCGCCCCTCGGCGCGATCACTCAGTACGAGTACACGCACCGGCAAAAGCGCCTCGCGGTTACGGACGCCCACGGGAACCGCTCCGAGTACCGGCGGGATCGCGCGCAGCGGGTGATCGAGGTCATTCGGAACGGGAAGCCCTACCTCCGCTACATACGTAGCCCGATGGGTGTCGTCCTCGAAGAGCGAGATGGCGAAGGCGAGCTACTCGTCCAGCACCAGGCGACCGCTACCGGGTTGCATGTGGCCAGCCGTCTTTCGACTGGAGAAAGCTATAAGTACGCATACGATGCGTTGGGCAACTTCATCGATGCGTCCTCCGGTCTCCACCGGGTCGAGCGACGCTTCGACCGTCGCAAGCAAACCGCGGATCTGCGCGACGAGCGGGGTATCGAGCACTCGTTCGATGGCGACGGAGTGGCTACGAGCGTGTTCCTAGGCCGGTTTCGAACCCAATACCGGAACTTGCGCAGTGGTGTGGAGGTTATCACGCCGGATGCTCGCAAGCATCGATTCTGGCGCGATGAAGCGTTCCTGTTGTGCCGAGAGAATGCCAACGGAACTAGCGAATCAATGGCATTCGACGATGACGGTCGTGTCGTTGCGCGCGCTCGCTGGCGTTCCGCGCCCGGGGCAGACGCGCCGCAGACCTGGATGGAAACCTATCGGTATGATCCCGAGGGGCTGCTCGAGCAGGTGTTGGACAGTGAACGCGGGCCGATACGCTTCGACTACGATGGTGATCATCGCCTGCTGACCCAGCATGGGCCCGGAAGTGTCCGCTTCGACTATCGGTACGATCTTGCCGGGAATCTCGTCTACACGCCGACCCACGGACGCATCAGCGCGCAGCCCCAGAACTTCCTAGCGTTCAGCCAGGTTGAACAGTTCGAATACGATTCGCGGCACCGGCTCTCCAAGAGGGTGCGTTTCGGTGGCGTAGAAACGAACTACGCGTACGACAGCAACGACCAACTCGTCGAAGTCAGGTTTAGCGATCGCAGTGAGGTCTGGCGGGCTGCGTACGACGGCCTGGGCCGCAGGCTGTGGCGCGAGTACGGCGGCAAGCGCACGGACTTCTACTGGGACGGAGATCGGCTGGCCGGAGAGATTGCGCCAGATGGTCTCGTGCGTGTCTACGTCTACGCGAACGAGGGCACGCTCGTCCCGTTCATGTGGCTCGAATACACGGGCCTCGAGGCAGACCCAGCCACAGCCAAGGCGCGGTACCTCTTCTGTACCCCGACCGGTATGCCGGTGCGAATCGAAGACGAGCACGGCGAAGTGGTCTGGGAGTCAGCCGCTCACGAGCCATACGGGCACATTCACGAGTCGAATGTCGAGGCACCTCCGACGCGGCTTCGATTTGCAGGACACTTCTACGACGATGCGCTCGGTCTCTTCTACAATCGATTCCGCGACTACGATCCGACCCTGTGCCGGTACCTGCAACCGGATCCGCTCGGCCACGCTGGGGGGCTGAATCTCTACGCCTACCCGGCGAATCCTGCTGCGGACGTCGACCTGCGCGGACTCATTCACAAGGGCAAAACTCCCCCGAGCGACCCCGGCGGCGAGCAGGGCGGAGACAAGAAGCCACCCCAAGACAGCGAACCCGCCAAGTATAAGTCTCACGCTGACGGCGAGCCGATCAACCCCAAGACCGGCCTCACCAAGAGTCAGGAAGCGGACTTCCGCAGGCGTATCGACGCGGCTGAGGCCCGCGGGGACAAGAAGGCCGCCGATGACGTACGTCACGAACGAAACAGTCAAAAGCGGGCCAACCGCGATCCGGCCCAGGATCCGATGCCGCGCCAGGACTGGGACGAGAGCAACGAGCGCATCCGAAACAACTCGGAACGCGGTAGAGTTCACGAAGACAATGCGCTCGACGACCTCGGCGTCCAGAACAACAACCGTGATACCGACGCGGACGGCAAGCCTCGAGACATCACCACTTACGACAACGAGGGGGGCGAAGGCAAGACACGACCCGACGGAGTCACTGACAGTTCCGTGGTCGATGTCAAATCCGTGCCGCCCGGCAGAGACGCGGACGGGAACCCCCGCACCGTCTATCAAACGGAGCAGCTCCGGTCGCAAAAAGCCGGTGCTGGGGACGAAGGAAAACAGCACGTTACGGTCATCTCGAGCGACGGACCTGCTGACGATACGAGGCCCAGCCGGAACTTGGGGGACTCCGAGAACGGCGGTTCGGACGCCGTGCTTCATCGGGACAATACAGCGGAACCAGGCCGCGAGTGGTCGCAATGGGATCCTGAGGCGAACAACGGTGAAGGAGGTTGGCAGCCTATCAGTAGCCAGGATGCACGCAGCGTCGTTGGCTCGTGGTCAATGAGGAGGTGAATACTTATGATTAAGCGACTCGTTACGCTGCAGATCTTCCCCGCAAACACTTCCGACAAGAAGATACTCGACGGCTGCTTGGAAGCGGTCGAGTCGGAACCGTTGATTACACCCACGCATGCCAGCAAGGATGAGAGGAAAAGAG
>JALYWZ010000467.1 GCA_030852505.1 Myxococcota bacterium
CTCGCGCGTCGCGGCCGAGCTCCGGCGCAGACAACGCACGAGCGCATCCGCTACCTCGCTCCCCCGATCCTGAGCTTCGATCACGAGCTCGTGGTTCGGCGCGGCCTCGAGCACCTCTTCGAGCAGAGGAACCCGCTCACCACGCGGTCCCGCAACCAACGTTCGCAGGTACGAGAGCGGCCGCTGCCGTACCAGACCGCTGCCGCTGGTCGTGCGCGCGAGGTCGGCGTCGTGCAGCGCCACCAGCCGTCCGTCGGCGCTGAGCCGCACGTCGATTTCGATCACGAGCCTCGCCCACGGCGGCACTGGTGCCGAGAGCGCATGCTCGATCGCTTCGCAGGTATTCTCGGGGCCCTCGTCCGAGCCCGCGGCCTTCGCCACGACCGCAAAACTGGTCGACACGGCGACCACTATCGATGAAACCTGCGCTCATGTCGTTAACCCGAGATAAGAAGTTGCCGACTGCAGGAGCGCACGTTCGGCCGCTGCTTGCTCGATTCATCGACCTGCCGGCACGGGAGTGGCGGCACCTCGAGGGGCATCTCTGCTTTCGGTCGTTGGCCGCGGGAGAGGCGCTGACGCGCGCCGGTGACGTCGCGCAGCAGGTTGGCTTCGTCGTCGACGGTCTGATCCGAAAGGTGCACGTCTCGGCTCGCGGAAAGTCCGTGGTGCGAGGCTTCGGCGGCCCCGGCAGCATCGTCGGTGCGTACGCGTCGCTGCTCACGCAGCAGCCGTCGTATCTGTGCGTCGAAGCGTTGCGACCCACACGGCTGTTCGTCGCCGAGTGGAGCCTCGTGCTCGAGCTCTACGAGCGGCACCCGTGCTGGCAGGTGCTCGGTAGAAAGCTGGCCGAGCACTTCTTGCTGGAACGCGAGGAGCGCGCGCACGAGCTTCTGACGCTCGGCCCGAGCGAGCGTTATGCGCGTTTCTGCGCGACACACCGAGCGCTCTTGCCGATGCTCCGGGGCTACGACGTGGCCTCGTACCTCGGCATCACACCGGTCTCTTTGAGCCGGCTCCGGGCGCGGGAGCGAAGGCAGCGCGCCCGCCGCGCCGCCTCCGCCCCCTGAAATCGCCCAGCCCGAGGGCCGGCGCGAGACGGCGGCGCGGGCCCGACGGCCTCGAATGGGCTAGGTTTGCGCCGATCCCGGCCGTGCTCGGGTGGGACGATGTCGTAAGGCTTGACACCCGGCCGCCCCCGGCTACCCTCCCGGTCCCCTTGAGCCCGGGAACCACTCTCGGACCGGGAAATCTGCACGATGCCGACGATTAGCCAGCTCATTCGATCCGGACGCGAAGTGTTGCGCATGCGCACTGCTTCGCCTGCGCTCCGCTCCTGCCCCCAAAAGCGTGGTGTGTGCCTGCGCGTGTACACGACGACTCCCAAGAAGCCGAACTCGGCTCTGCGTAAGGTGTGCCGCGTGCGGCTCACCAACCAGATGGAAGTCATCAGCTACATCCCGGGAGAGGGACACAACCTGCAGGAGCACAGCGTCGTGTTGATCCGCGGCGGCCGTGTGAAGGACCTGCCGGGTGTTCGCTACCACGTGGTGCGCGGCACGCTCGACGCCTCCGGCGCGATCGGCCCGAGCAGCACCAACAAGGCCAACCGCAACCGCAAGCGCTCGAAGTACGGCGTCAAGCGGCCGAAGCAGTGAGGATTTAGGAGAAAGCCATGCCGCGTCGCCGCGATGTACCGAAGCGCAAGATCCTCCCGGATCCGAAGTACAAGGACAAGCTGGTCGCCAAGTTCACGAACAGCTTGATGCTCGAGGGCAAGAAGGCCGTTGCCGAGGGGATCCTCTACGGCGCCTTCGACATCATCCAGAGCCGCTTCAAGGAAGACCCGCTCGAGGTGTTCCGCAAGGCCCTCGACAACGTGAAGCCGAAGCTCGAGGTGAAGAGCCGCCGCGTCGGTGGCGCCACCTACCAGGTGCCGGTGGAAGTTCGCCCCGAGCGCCGCGTGGCCCTCGGCATGCGCTGGCTCGTCCTCCACTCCCGCGACCGCGGCGAGAAGACGATGCGCGAGCGCCTGGCGGCCGAGCTGGTCGACGCCTCGCAGCTCCGCGGCAACGCCGTGAAGAAGAAGGACGACACCCACAAGATGGCCGACGCCAACAAGGCGTTCGCCCACTACCGTTGGTGAGAGGTCGTTCGAGACGTTCCCTTAGAGGAGTTCACACGACGAGATGTTGAACCTGACATAAGGACCGGGTTGCCGAACAGAGAGAGCCGCGACGCTCTCTCCCGCCCCGAAAAGGCGGCATCGAGCACCCCGGGACCCCTTCCGGCAGAATGCGCTCCCCAAAACGAGGGGAGCCGGAGGCCGGAGGGGGTTTCGTCCGTTTCAGCATCGAAAAGAACCCCCGACCCATGGCCGCCCGAGAAATCACCCTCGAACGCACGCGCAATATCGGCATCATGGCGCACATCGATGCCGGCAAGACGACGTGTACCGAGCGGATCCTGTTTTACACGGGCGTAAACTACAAGATCGGGGAAGTCCACGAGGGCGCCGCCACGATGGACTGGATGGAGCAGGAGCAGGAGCGCGGGATCACCATCACCAGCGCCGCAACGAACTGCTTCTGGCAACCGGTGCAGGGCCCGAACGAGGGCAAGAAGCACCGCATCAACATCATCGACACGCCCGGCCACGTGGACTTCACGATCGAAGTCGAGCGCAGCCTGCGCGTGCTCGACGGCGCGGTCGCGGTGTTCGACGGCGGCAACGGCGTGGAGCCGCAGAGCGAGACGGTCTGGCGCCAGGCCGACCGCTACAAGGTGCCGAGGATCGCCTTCATCAACAAGATGGACAAGGTCGGCGCCGACTTCCAGATGAACGTGGATTCGATCCGCGAGCGGCTCGGCGCGACCCCGGTCCCGCTGCAGTGGCCCGTCGGTCAGGAAGACCAGCACAAGGGCGTGGTCGATCTGATCCGGATGGAAGCCGCGATCTTCGACGACGACCAGATGGGGTCGAAGTACACCTGGCAGCCGGTCCCCAAGGACATCGAGCAGAAATGCATCGAGCAGCGCGAGAAGCTGATCGAGGCCTGCGCCGATCTCGACGACAAGATCATGGAGAAGTTCCTCGAAGGGCGCTCACAAGACGTGAGCCCCGACGAGATCCACGCTGCGATCCGCAAGGCGACCTGCACCTTCGCGTTCGTGCCGGTGCTGTGCGGCTCGGCCTTCAAGAACAAGGGCGTGCAGCTGTTGCTCGACGCGGTCGTGAACTACCTGCCGTCGCCGATCGACATCCCGCCCGTCGAGGGCACGCTGCCGAGCGACGCGAGCAAGAAGCTCACGCGCAAGGCCGACGACGACGAGCCGTTCGCGGCGCTGGCGTTCAAGATCATGAACGACCCGTTCGTCGGCAACCTGACGTTCTTCCGGGTCTACTCCGGCACGCTCACGAGCGGCACGGCGGTCTTGAACTCCGTGCGCGGTAAGCGCGAGCGCATCGGCCGCATCCTGCGCATGCACGCCAACAAGCGCGAGGAGCTGAAGGAGTGCAACGCCGGTAACATCTACGCGGCCGTCGGTCTGCGCGACACGCGCACCGGCGACACGCTCTGCGAGGAGAAGCACCCGATCGTGCTGGAACGCATGGTGTTCCCCGATCCGGTGATCTCGATCGCGATCGAGCCTCGCACCCAGGCGGATCTCGACAAGCTCGGGATCAGCCTCGGCAAGCTCGCCTACGAGGATCCCTCGTTCCGCACCTACACCAACGAAGAGACGGGGCAGACGATCATCGCCGGCATGGGCGAGCTCCACCTCGAGATCATCGTCGACCGCCTGAAGCGCGAGTTCAAGGTCGAGGCCAACGTCGGCAAGCCCGAGGTCGCTTACCGCGAAGCCATCTCCAAGAAGGTCGAGGCCGAGGGCCGCTTCATCCGTCAATCGGGCGGACACGGCCAGTTCGGCCACGTCTGGCTCGAGCTCTCGCCGCTCGAACGCGGTAAGGGCTTCGTGTTCGAGAACGACATCGTCGGCGGCGTGATCCCGAAGGAGTTCATCCCGTCGATCGAGAAGGGCGCGCGCGAGGCGCTGCAGCGCGGCATCCTGGCCGGCTACCAGGTGCTCGACACCAAGGTGCGGCTCTTCGACGGCAGCTTCCACGAGGTCGATTCGTCCGGTCCGGCCTTCGAAATCGCGGCCTCGATGGCGGTGCAAGATGCGGCCAAGCGCGCCGGCATCCACCTGCTCGAGCCGATGATGAAGGTCGAGATCGTCACGCCCGAGGCCAACATGGGCGACGTGATCGGCGATTTGAATTCACGCCGCGGCAAGATCCTCGGCATGAACCAGCGCGGGCGCGACGCTCAGGTGATCGACGCCGAAGTGCCGCTGGCCACCATGTTCGGTTACGCCACCGACCTGCGCAGCAGGACTCAGGGGCGGGCCGTGTACACCATGCAGTTCTCCCACTACGAAGCGGTGCCGACCTCCGTCCAGGAGGCGGTCGTCGCCAGAGTCCGCGGCGGTTAGCGAAGGCGAGGGATCCAAGATGGCCAAAGAGAAATTCGTTCGTACGAAGCCCCACATCAACGTCGGAACGATTGGTCACATCGACCACGGCAAGACGACTTTGACGGCATCGCTCGTGAAGGTGCAGTCGAAGAAGAACCTGGCGAAGGAGATCAAGTACGCCGACATCGCCAAGGGCGGCATCGTGCGTGACGAGACGAAGACGGTGACGATCGCGGTGTCGCACGTGGAGTACGAGACGGCGACGCGGCACTACGCGCACGTCGATTGCCCCGGCCACGCGGACTACATCAAGAACATGATCACGGGCGCGGCGCAGATGGACGGCGCGATCCTGGTGGTGAGCGCGCTGGA
>JALYWZ010000468.1 GCA_030852505.1 Myxococcota bacterium
GCGCTCGGCAGAGCGGATCTGCTCGATCGCGGGCGAAGGCGACGCACGTTGCCGGCGCGCGCGCGAGCGCGTCGCGGATGCCAGCGCGCGCATCTCGAGCGCACGATGCGCCTGCCAGAACGTCGAATGAGCCGGGCTCAGAAGCCGGCGGCCTGGGCGCGGTCGGCGAGCGCGCTCTGAACGGTGCGCGAAAGCGCGTCGGCCGTGTACGGCTTGGCGAGCCAGGCCAGGCCCTGCGCCATGGCCCGTTCCACGCGCTCGTTCAGGGCGTGCCCGCTCGCGACGATCGCCCGCTGGTCGGGGAACAGCGCCTGGATGCGCTCGAAGATCTCGAGCCCGTCCTGCTCCTCGTTCAACGACATGTCGAGGATCACGAGGTCGAACGGGCTCGCGCCGCTCGCCTTGGCCTCCTCGAACAACCCGTAGGCCGTGGCTCCGCGGCTCTGGGTCTGCACCTCATAACCCATGTGGCTTAGAATGCGCTTGCCGGTCCTGAGCTGGACGGGGTCGTCGTCGACGATGAGCACGCGGGCGCGGCCGCGGCGCGGCGCTTCGGGTCGCTCCGAGGTAACGGGTTGCTCGCGGCTGCGCGGAAAATACAGGGTGAAGGTCGTGCCCTCGCCCGGCATGCTCGTGACGTCGACGAAGCCTTCGTGCTCCTTGACCACGCCGTGCACGATCGCGAGGCCGAGGCCGGTGCCGCTGCGATCGCCGGCGCGCTTGGTGCTGAAGAACGGCTCGAAGATCCGCCCGAGCTCCTGGGACGGGATGCCCGAGCCGTCGTCGGAGATGGTCACCGCCGCGTAGTCGCCGGCTTCGATCAGCTCGTAGCCCGAGACGGCGTGCGGGAGCTTCACGACCGAGGTCTTGATCCGCACCCGTCCGTCGCGTCGGATCGCCTCGATCGCGTTGTGAACCAGGTTGCTGATCGCGCGCGCGATCTGGGCCTCCGATGCGCGGATCACCACCTGATCGGGGCACAGCTCGAGCTCGACCTGCACGCGCGGGCCGTCCACGCCGCGCTTGCGCTGGAGCTCGCCGTTGACACAGCTCGAGACCACCTGGTTCAAGCTGAGCGGATCCTTGCGGATGTGCCCCTGGCGCCCGAGCGTGAGCAGATCCTTGATGGTCTGCGAAGCGCGCAGCGCCGCGGCCTTGATGCTCTCGAGGTCGGCGCTCACGTCGCGCGCCAGCGGCGTGGCGGAGGTCGCGAGCTCGCGCTGGATGATGTCGGGCAGGCCCACCAGCGGCCCGAGCGCGTTGTTGAGGTCGTGGGCGACACCACCCGCCAGCACGCTGAGCGATTGCATGCGCTTGGAC
The DNA here is from genome assembly GCA_030852505.1 of Myxococcota bacterium. Lineage (GTDB taxonomy): Bacteria > Myxococcota_A > Polyangia > Polyangiales > Polyangiaceae > PMG-095. The sequence continues at coordinate 1,321 of JALYWZ010000468.1, forward strand.
GCGGCGAGCCGCTCCTGCAACGTGCGCTCGTGCTGGGTCGTGGTGAGCAGCACGGCTTCGTGCAGCTCGATGCTCTTCAGCGCGGCGCTCAGCTGATCCCGGAGCACGTGCTGACCGCTGCTGCCCTCGCTCAGGTCGAAGATCGCGAGCCCGAGCTGCTGGGTCTCGAACGTCAGCGGAAAGACCAGGAACGAACGGCGTTGATCCGCCCAGTGACCGCCCGGGGGAAAGATCGCTCGACCCGGGTAACGCGTGGCCTCGAACGGCACCGGCAGCCCTTCGTGCAGGCACACGAGCGGCTCGAGCTCCGTCAACGAGCCCCCGCAGGCCCGCGCCACGACCGCGCTACGCACTCCGGCCGCGGGCAGCCCCTTGACCAGCATCCGCCGCAGCGAGGCCGCGTCGAACGCCACGGAAAAGGCCTGGCTCGCGTTCAACAGCCGGAGATAGCTCTCGTCCACCGCCAGGCGGTGCTGCATCTGCGCCGTGGTGTTGGCGAGCGCCACGAGCGACAGCGCGTTGTACCAGACGTCGGCGAGCTCTCGCGTCTCCTTGCGCCGAAATTCAGCGCGCAGCGCGCCGATCGCGTTTTGCAGGCCGCGGTAGCTCTCGTTGTCGTCCCCGCAGCGCTCGAGCTGAGCCTCGATCGTGCGCGAGAAGGCCTCGACCTCGCCGCCGAGCTCGGCCCCTAGCGCGTCGAGCAGCTCGAGCGCCGAAGTCTCCGACGCCGGTCGTTCGCGACCCAGGCAGGAAATCAGCAGCGCTTCGAGCTCGGGACGCCGGGCCTCCAGATCCTGGAGCAGCGCGCCCTTGGTCGGCGCGCGCGAGTCCCCCGAGGGCCGCATCGAGAGCCGCAGGCCGCAGCCACAGGACTGACGGATCGTGAGCAGGGTCGACAGGTGTGTGACCGGCTCCACCGGCTCGCCCGCGAGCTGGGCGAGGATGAGCTCGATGGCGAGCTCCGCCATGCGCTCGAACGGCTGCGCCACCGTGGTGAGCGGCGGATTGGCGAGCCAGGCCACCGAGAGGTCGTCGAAGCCCGTGACCGGGATCTCGTGGGGCACGCGGCAGCCATGTCGGCGCAGGGCCTCGATCGCGCCGAGCGCCATCTCGTCGTTGGCCGCGACGACGGCGTCGGGGCGGGCTCGGGCGAGGATCGCGCGCATCGCTCCCACGGCCGAGCGCTTCTTGAACAGCCCGGGCTCGACCAGGGCGGGGTCGTACGGCAAGCCGTGGGCTTCCAGCGCCTCGCGGTACACGGAGAAGCGCTCCTCGGCCTCGGGATTTTTCGGAGTGCCCTCGATGAAGGCGACGCGCCGGCAGCCGTGCGCTTCGATCAGATGATCGATCAGCGCCCGCATGCCGAAGCGGTTGTCCACGACCACGCTGGGCACGCCCGGCACGGGCATTCCGAGGCTGACCCGCGCGACGCCCCGGTAGCGCGACTCCAGAAACTGGATCACGCCCGCCGGACCCGTGTGCCCCGACAACAACGTGGAGACGACGATCACGCCGTCCACGGCTCCGCCGTCGAGCAGATCGAACACGACGTTGTGGGCGACCGCACCCTGCCGCGGCTCGTCGAGCGCACGCCCGAACACGAACAGCATGTCGAGATCGAGCTGGCGCGCGCGCTCGTCGAGCGCGTGGCGGAGGTCTGCCTCGTAGCCCCCGCCGAAGAAGTTCATGTAGTCCAGCAAAACCGCGACGGTCTTGCGCCTGGGCGCTGCGGGTTCGCCGGAGACGAGGTGTAAAGCTGGGGGAGTCGATGGGCGCTGGCTCATCGGCGCAACTGACGAAATAAGACGCTAGCAGGCGCGCACTCACTCGCAACGCGACACTCCGCGCAAGCGCGCTACACGAACCTACTCCAGCTTAGCCCCGCTCAGCCCCGCTCAGCGTTCGAGCGGATGTAGCTCGACCTCAAAAATGGCCGAGCCACGTGAGATTCAGGCTCTCGTCGACGTCGCTTCGTCCATCCGGGGTGTACCGATGCCAGAGAGCATATTCTGCCAAAAACGACACGTGCTCTTCGAAGCGAATGCCGATGGCGGGCAGATGCAACACCTCGTCCACGGATAGCTCGGAGTAGCGTGCGAGGCTCAGGTTGTAGCGAAACACCAGAGGCGCGAGCGCGTATTCCACTCCTGCGAGCAAGAACGTGTTGTCGGAGGAAGCGGCGCCGGGCAGCGGATGAGCGTTCACGTTGGCGCCCGACTGGTGCAGCACCTCACCCCAGAAGCCCAGCGCTCCCCAGCTGAGCTTGGCGTCCACCGCGAGACGTTGCACCGAGTGCGTCGCCTCGGGGAGCTCGGCATCGAAGCGCTCGCCCGAGAACCCGAGCTCGAGCCGCGCAGAACGCGACAGCTGGGCGAACGGCTGCAGCCGCGCCGCCAGGGTGTTGCGGCGGCGCGCGCCCGGGATCGAGATCGTGTCGCGCCCGACCAGCGAGGCGTTGGTGTGGCCGTCGACCACGAAGAACTGCGCGAACGCGTTGACTCCCAGTTTTTCACCGAGCTTCGCCTCCAGCGAAAACCCGGCGCCCGGATCGAACTTCAACCCCTCGTAAACCTGAATGTTGCCGTAGAACGAGTTGTCCCAGAATAGCCCCACCTGCTTGTAGATCTTGCCCACCTTGAGTCTGAGCGCATCGTCCCCCGCGTACAGATACGCTTCCTGGATCCAGGCGAGGCCGTCGTAGAACGGGCGCATCTTCTCGTTGCTGAGCCGCGGCTCGAAGTGCAGCCCGAACCCCTCGTACGCCGCGTCGAAGCGCAGGTTCGAATAAACCAGGAACTGATTGTCCCAGCCGTTCGTCGGTTGGTAGTAGTAGAGCGCGATCCCACCGGCGACGCGCACGCGCCGCGTCCAGTCGTCGGGCTCGTGCTTCGGCTCGGGGGGTGCGGCGGCCTCTTTTGGCGGCAAAGGCTGAGGGCCGGGGCCCGGGGGAGCAGCAGCGATCGTGCGGGGCAGCAGCAGCAAGAGCGCGCCGAGCACTGCTCGGCGAAGGCCGGGATTCACGGCGGCCAGGCTACACGCTTCGTACTCGATTGTCCCGCGCGCACCGGACGCCTTCTCAGTATTCGAGCTCGCGCGAAACCGTTTCCAACGCCGCCTCGCCGCGTCGCAGCCGCGCAACATTCGTAGCGAACGCTTCGAACACCTTCGCCAGGTAGGAAGGCTCGTGTCCGGCGACGTGGGGCGTGATCCAGAGCCTCGGGCAGTGCCAGAGCGAGCTCGCGGGCGGCAGGGGCTCGGGGTCGACGACGTCCAGGGCGGCCCCGGCCAAGCGCTGTGCGCGAAGCGCGGCTTCCAGCGCGGTGTGGTCGAGCAGCGCGCCGCGCGAGACGTTGATGACGACCGCGTGAGCGGGCAACGCGGCGAGCACTCGGGCATCGACCAGGCCGCGCGTCTGGGGCGTGAGCGGGGCGCAGATCACGAAGTAGTCGGCAGCGCGCACCGCGAGCTCGAGCTCGGCGCTTTCGAAGACGGCGTCGAGCCCTGGCGCCGCCCTTCCGGAG
>JALYWZ010000469.1 GCA_030852505.1 Myxococcota bacterium
TCCGTACATCTTGCGCTCGGCCTGGAAGACCACGATCTTGTAGACGTTGCCGACCTCGAGCCCGAAGCGCCCCGCCGACTGCGCGTTGATCGTGACCGAGCCGTCCATCGGCACGTGGATGCCGCCGAGGTCCACCGCGAGGCGGCCGTTGACGAACACCCAGACGTCGTCGTCGCCCGTGAAGTCGAGGCGCGCATTGGTGCCCGCTTCGTAGCGGAACCAGTACTGAACCTCGCTCGTGAAGTAGAAGTTGTGCTGGCGCGCATTGGGGAAGTACGCGCCCTCCTCCGGCCAGCCCGTGTAGCCGTACTGCAGAGGGAGCCGGGCCTGGCCGGGATCGCGCGTCGGGCCCATCACCGAGTCGACCGGGAAGAAAAGCGGCGTGCCGTCGAACTCTTCGATCAAGCCGCCCGTGCACCACTGATCCGCGTCGAAGCTGCAGGGCTTGCAGTCCGCGACGCAGGCGTCGACCTGCGCGTCGAAGCGCGTCGTGCAATCGGTGTCGCAGGCGTCGGCTTCCGCGGTCAGCTCGGCGATCGCCTCTTCTTGCGCGGCAACCGTGGCTTCGAGATCCGCGACCTGCTCCTCGAGCATCGCGATCGCCGCCTCGTCCGGCGGATCCTGCTCCTGCCGCATCTCGAGCTGGGCTTGCGCCTGGGCAAGCTGATCCTGACGCTGGCGGAGCGTGTCGCCGGCGGAACGGACCGCGTCGTGGTCCGGGCGGCAGACGTTGTCGCACTGCAAGCCGCTGCGCACGCGCTGCGAGCAACCGGGCGCGCAGGTTGCCTGGCTGGTCGCCATCGGCACTTGCTGCTCGTTGCCCATGCCCATCGGCGGCTTCACGGTCACCGTGAGCTTCTCGCCGTTCTCGCCGAAGCGATTCACGTAGCCGCCGTTGCCGTTGTCGAACAGCAGCACGTCGCCCACGACCTTGACGGCGGAGCCGCCGTCGCGGAACCAGGTGGCGAAGCTCTGCGCCGACTGGATGCAGGCTTCGGCCGGGGCCTTGCCGAGCACCGGGCGCCCGTCCATGTCGAGCCGGTCCTGGGCGATTCCGGGTTGGATCGGCAGCCCTTCGGGGATGCCGCAGGTGCCGCCCTCCGGCCAGCCGAAGTCCGGGTTCTTGTCCGAGAAATCGCGGAAGATGGCGGGGACGCGCAGCACGCACTCGCCGTTCAGCATCTCGCACGTGGGCACTTCTTCACAGGTGAAGCCGCCCTCGGTCTCGCAGGTCGCCGAGCAGCCGTCGCCGTCCACGTTGTTGCCGTCGTCGCAGTCTTCGTTGATGAGCAGGCCGTCGCCGCAGTCCGACGTGCACGACTCACCCTCGCAATTCGGCTCGCGCAGGCACAGGGCGGAGCAGCCGTCGAACGGCGCGGTGTTACCGTCGTCGCAGCTCTCGGCGCCCTCGCGCATGCCGTTGCCGCACTCCGCGGGGCCGCACACGCTCGGCGAGCTCTCGTCGCAGGTCCAGCCGAGCTCGTAGCGACAGCGCTGGTTGCAGCCGTCGCCGTCCGTCACGTTGCCGTCGTCGCACTGCTCCGTGAAGGCGCGCACGCCGTCGCCGCAGCGCGCGATCTGCCGGCACGGCTGGCCCGGCATGCGACAGATGAACCCGGGTTGGACCTCGGTGCAGACCTCGTTGCAGCCGTCGCCTGGATTCTTGTTGCCGTCATCGCAGGCCTCGTCGGAAGTCAGCACGCCGTTGCCGCAGTTCGGCGGCATGTTGACGACGGGGCCCACGACCGGACCGCCGGTGCCCGGACCGCCCGTGGGAGCACCGGGCGGGGGCTCCGTGACGGGCGGGGGCGGAGTGGTGGCGCCGCCACCGGGGAGTTGGCCGTTCTTTCGGCCCGGAGTATCGCCTCCACCGCAGCCGACAACGGACGAGACGAGGAACAGCCCCAAAAGCAAGTTGCGCATGGCAGTCACACAATTAGCTGAGGCTCGGTTACTGACACGGCGTCAGTCCGGAATCCACAGCATTTGAGGATCGAGTGCGTCTCCGCGGAGCGTGGTTCTCTCGGAATGGCGAGAGGTGTCGCGATTGGTCCCGCTTTTCCGTCGTCTCTCTATTCTTGCACTGCTTCTTCCACTGCCACGCGGAAGACCGCGCGCAGTCGAGCATTCGTAAATATCCGAAACTAGGAGCCACCCGGCGCTTCTGTGCTCGGAACGTCGAGCCGTCGCAGCTCGCTCCAATCGAATTCACTCGTGTACGGCGTCAGGATCGCGTTCCCGGGGCGCAGGCTGAACCACGGCGTGGCGCGCCCGGGCCGCAGCACGTGCAGACTTTGCGCGGGGTTCAGCACCTGGCCGAGCAGGGCGACGCGTTCGCCGCCCGGTTTCTCGGCAACGTCGAGCACGATCGCGACGTGGCCCGGCGCGTGCGAATGCAGGAAGAAGTCGCCGGGGACGAGCTCCTCGGGCTTGTCGAGCTTCTGCGAGCGCACGGCGAGCGAGGTGCTGTTGCCCCAGTTGAATACGGCGTCGAGGTAACGGCGGAACTCCGCGTAGTCCACCTCTTTGGGTTTGCCCTGGATCGCCCAGAACACGTCCGAGCCGTTGTTCGTCACCAGACGCTGGCCCTTCTCCCAGCGCGACAGCGGCAGCTCGAGCTTGGTCGAGGCCATGTAGCTGATCTTCGAGCGCTCGCCCCGTCCCCACAGCCACTCGGCGTGCAGGCGCACGATCACGTCCGCGCTCTGTTGCAGATCGGCGTTGCCGACGTCGATCGCGACGACCGCCTCGACGTAGTCGTCGTCCGCCGCGCGAACGATCGCGCCGTCGTGCGCAACCACCGGGGTGCCTTTCGGCGCGAGCGGCAAGCCGCGCACGAAGGCGGAGAAGCTCCCGCTCTCGACCGGGACGCGCGCGTAGCCCGGCGGAGGCGCAATGCGCGAGGCGAGGGAGCCCTCGGCCTTGGGCGCATCGTCCGCGCCGAGCCACGGGTACGTCGCCGGCGTCGGCTCCGGGCTCGTTTCTTTTGCGGTCGCTTCGGCGGGAGCAGCGGAAGGTGCCACACTCGCGGAACCGCTGGCCGGATTCGGGAGCGTGGCCGAAGCGGCGGGCGCACTCGCGGACGCACGGGCGGCGACGCTCGGGGTCTCGTTCTGGGGCGCGGCCTTGCGCTTGCACGCGAGCGGCAGGAACGCGGCAAACACCAGGGAGCCCACGAAGAGCTTTTGTTTCAGCGAGTGAACGCGGAGGGGACGCCTGCGCACGTACAGCTCATTACACCAGTCGCAGCGCCTCGCCGCATTCTTTCTGAGCCAAAATAGGCCACGCGGCCAGCGAGCGCGCCATGGGTCACGCGACGCAACGGGCCAGGCGTTCCTGGGGTCGCCCGAGGTGCAAGGTCTGGCGCAATGCGGCGGATACCAGTAAAGGAGGCGCTATGGGCCTAGCCGAGCGTGGTCAGGAGCTCGAGCGCGTTATCTCGAGCGCGACCGACAAGCCCCATCTGATCCTGCTCTGGGGTCACCCGGACCCCGATGCCATCGGCAGCGCTCTGGCGCACAAGCGCCTCTGCGAGCGGCTCGGAGTTTCCGCCACGATCGCGCACGTCTTGCCAGTATCGCGAGCCGAGAACCGCGCGCTCGTGAAGCTCCTGAACGTGCCGATGCTGAAGCTGACCGAAGCGGCGGACCTCGAGAGCTTCGGCTATCTCGCGCTGGTCGACGCGAGCTCCAGCGAGAGCAGCATCCGCCTGCCGGAGTCGCTGCGGCTGCTCACGGTCGTGGATCACCACCGCCCCGCCTCCGTGCCGAAGGCCGAGTTCGTCGACATTCGCCACGACGTCTGCTCGACCTGCACGATCTACGCGGACTACGCCGAGCGAGGCCTCGCGCCGTTCGGGGCGAGCGGTAACGACGATTCGCCGGTCGCCACCGCGATGTTCTTCGGCATCCAGACCGATACCGACGATTTCGCGATCGCTACCGCGGCCGACTTGCGCGCTGCCGCGTACCTGAAGCCGTTCTGCGACATCGAGACGCTGAGCCGCGTCGGGCGGCGCACGCTCACCGCCGAGTCGATGGACGCCGTAGGGCGCGCCCTCGCCGACCTCGAGGTGATCCGCGACTTCGCGATCGCCGGCGTCGGCAGGATCTCCGGCAACAACCGCGACGCGATCCCGATGGCCGCCGATTTCATCCTGCGCCGCGAAGACATCGACACCGTGCTCGTCTACGGCATCGTCGAAGATCGGATCGACGGCTCGCTGCGCACGCGGCGTCCCAGCGTCGATCCGGCCGCGTTCATGCAGGCCGCGTTCGGTGAAGACAGCGAGGGTCGGCCGTACGGCGGCGGCCGCTCCGACATGGGCGGCTTCCGCGTGCCGCTCGGCATGTTGTCGGAGGTCGAGGACGACTCGCTGCTCTGGCGCCTCGTGCGCGAGACCGTCTACAAGCGGGTTGCGCGCGTCGTCCCCGAGCTCGAGAAGATGCTCGAGGACAAAGACGGGTAGGGCTCAGGCCCGGCGCGACCTGCGCTCGCGCTCGCGATAATCGTCCGAGTCTTCGACGGCTTGACCCTCGGTGTCGTAGACCTTGGACGGAGCGACTCGGTAGCGGCCGCGCTTGCCGCGCTTCGGCGGCGGCGGATCGATGCCTCGGACGCGGCGCGCGGCGCGGCGTAACCCATCTTCCCCGGCGAGACCGACCTCGATGCAGCGCCGGGCCGCGTTCTTGAGCGAGCCCCCGAAGAACAGCGCCAACAACGTGAGCAGCACCGGCAGCGCGACGCGGAACAAGCCGAAGGTGGCGAGCCGCGCCACCAGCAGCGACAGCGTGACGATCACCACCAAGAGCGGGCCGACCGGGGCTCCGGGGCG
>JALYWZ010000005.1 GCA_030852505.1 Myxococcota bacterium
CCGCCGGTGCTCGCCTTGCCACCGGTCGTCCCTCGACCGCCTGTGCCGGGCGCGCCCGCCGAGGTACCGCCACTCGAAGCGCCGCCGGTCGCCTTCGATCCACCGGTAGAAGCGCCGCCGGTCGCGGCACCGCCGTTATTCGAGGTGCCCCCGCTGTCCGAAGAGCTGCCACCCGTGGGCATGGCGGGAGCTTCGTCCCCGTCCTCGCTGCTACAGCCGACGAACACGCTGATCAGACAACCGACGACTACTTGGCGCACTTCACTGTCTCCTCGAGCTCGCAACGCGCGGGAAGTCTACACGCAAGTCACTTCGGGTGACACTGTGGCACGCCTGTCGCGGGGTCGTAGCCGCATCGGTCGCAGGGCCAGCATTCGACTTCAGAGACCACGCCGTCCCGACATTTGCGAGCAACGGTGGCCTCGCAAACACCAGCGGAGCCGGCGCCTGCGCACGGATCATCGGCAGCGCCGACACAGCCAAACGCAGCTTGGTTCGTGTCCCAACCGCAGACCTCGCCGCCGCTGCAAGCCGTCGCGTCCAGAACGCCGTCACGGCAGCGCAGCGCGTTCCCGAACGAACAAGCTCCGGCTTCACCGATCTCTCCGCACGCGACAGGCCCGGAAACCTCCGCACCCGCGAGCATCTCGATCCACTCCGCCAGGAGATCGACCCTGACGTAGCTATCCCGGTGCAGACAGGTCGCAGAGCCCGTGCTCAGCGTCCCGAGAACGGCGGGCCTCCCCCGCTCGTCCCTCGCGAGCAGTGGGCCGCCCGAATCACCGAGGCAAGCGCCGCTACGGCCGAGCCCGTCGACGGCGATCTTGGTGTCGCGAATTTCGGTGATGCTTTCGACGGCGTAGCGAGGCGCGGCTGGTAAGAGCCCTTGCTCGTCCGTGCCGAACCCAGCGAGCTCGACTCGTTCGCCGAGCCATCGCTCATCCACCGTTCCTGCCGCGATCGCGAGCGGGCGGACCGAGTCGTCTGCGGCGAGCTCCGGCGCGACGCGGATCAATCCCACGTCGAGCTCGGGGTGAGGTGCACGCTCGAGTGGCTCGAGCACGCGGGTATCGCCATCCAGCCGCAGGTCGATCGCGAGCCCTTCAATCTCGAGGCAGTGGCGGGCCGTGATCAGCCAATCCTGCCGGATCAGAGCTCCCGTGCACGTGTCGGGCGTCGACCCCGTGCCGTCGTACAAGCGCACGATTGCGCGAGTGTCCTCGACGCCGAGCGCCAAGTAGTGCTCTCGCTCCGTGCCGTTGACGATCGCCGAGCGCGTCTGCCCGCCGCACGCCGTCGCGTCCGCTGTGTCGTCGGTCGTCGAGCAACCGAGTATAGCGAGCGCCGCGACGGCCAACCATCGAGCCCGGGACATTCCCGGTACTTCTACTACTTCTCGGTGCAGTCGATGTACGAGACGATGTGGTCCCAATCGTTGGGATCCGCCGAGTTACCGGAGTGGAACACGCACTTGAAGGGGTTCGTTACCGAGTCCTGTACCTTCGACATCTGCTGCCGGAGCCAGTTCATCTTGTCGTCGATTCGGGTCCAGTACATATCGGAGCCCGAACTCGAGCACTTCTTGCCGGTCGTAGGCGGCGGCATGAGCGCCGCCGTGACGCCGTCCAGCATGCCGTCTCGCAGCGCGCCACCGCCGGAATCGCCCCTGCACATGCGGAACGCCGGTCCCGTGTCATGGATCGCCCACATGTGCGGACCGGCCACGTCGATGCCTTTCAGCGTGGGCTCGGTCGGCCCGGGCGTCCGCAGCCGCGTCAGCTTGTCATCTTCCGTGTCGCTCTGCGGACCCCAACCGTAAACGAGCTGGCCGTCGTTCACGGCCGGGTCGCGCGGCGCGATCAGCGTGGTGGCCGAGGCTTCGAGCTCCGCCTTGAGAAGCGGCTGGTAAATCTTGTTCACCCAGAACATCGCAAGATCGTACTCCGCGTACCCCGGGCCCACGTAGTCGGGATGCCGGATCGCGTACACGAGGAGCGGCTTGCCGCCGTTGCCGCCGCCGATCCAGCTCTCGGTGCCGTTCGCCTTCTTGCGCTTGATGTGGACTTCCATGTTCTGGAAGCCGGCCTCCGTCGGGTCGGCCAGGCAGTGCGCCGCCGTCAGGAAGATCGTCTCCGAGATGCGCACCGCCGAGCACATCTGATACTCGTTGTTGAGGTTGATGACGGTGGCGATCTTCACGATCGAGCGCCGGTTACCGGGTATCCCGCCGAAGACCTTTTCGATCTCCGGGCCCGCGGGGTTGGGCTCGCCCACGCTGCCCGGCTGGCTCAAGAACTCGCGGATGCTCTCGTCCTTCGAAGGGCCGCCGCGGAAGCTCGGGTTGGCCATGGCGAACTTGAGGTACTCGGCGGAGTACGCCCGTGCGCTCTCGCAGTCGGTGACCTCACTGATCCCAGTCGCCTCGGCGATCTCCGGGTAGCGCGCGATGTCTTCGTTGACCCGCTCGAAGTTGTAGATCTCGCGGTCCACGCCGGCGATTCCGTCGTCGACTCCGAGGCTTTGCTTGCCGCACAGCGTATCGCCCTTGGCGTTCGTCACGGGCGTGAATGGCTCCGCCAGCGACTCCGAGGGCGCCACCAGGTCGTCGCCGTGTCCGCCGTCCGTGCTCCCGCAGCCAGCGGCTGCTGCGAGCAGAAACGCGGCCATCACGGATCGAAGCGAGTTTCGAATGAACCAATGTTGGTTGTTCATGGACACAGACCTCCCCATCGTGCGGCTACGTTCAGACTCAGCGGACATCACTCTTCTCCAGGCACGCTGCGAACGACTCTTGCTCGCGCTCACAGAAGCCCTCTTTGATTGCACCGGTGCCGTCGTCCATGCACTCCCAGTGCTCGGCAGGCTCGGATCCGAGGCAGGTGTAGAAACGGAGCAGCTCGCCCCGGCAGATGCCTTCGTCGGCCATTTGCCGGCACGAGTCGACGCACTCCGACGCGCGCCGGCACCCGAGCTTTCGTACCGGCTCACAGACCTTGTCGCAGTCGGGGCCGGCTGGTGCGCCCGGAGACGGTGCGAGTTTGGTCGTCAGCCGAGCCGGAACATCCGCCTGGAGCGGCTCGGCACTCGCGGCGCCGCCACTCGGTTCCGGCGGCGACTTGGAACAGCCGGCGCTGGCGAGACCGATCACGATGAAAGCGAGAGTGCGCATCACAGCGCCGCCTTCGCGAGCTCGCGGATTTTTTCTTCCTGTTCGTTCTTTGCAACGAGCTCGAGACTCGAGCGGAGCTCCGGCTGCCGATCGAGCCAGCGCGACATCAGCTCGACGAGGCGATAGCGGACGTGCGGATCGGGAGTGGAGATCGAGTTGCGAAGCGCCTGGACGAGCGCCGGTGTCGGCGTGCGCGACTGAATCGCGTCGAGCGTGGCCAGACGCACGGCCTTGACCGAGTCGTCGACCAAGCGATGGATCAGAATGCCTTCGATTTCGGGCGCGTCCATCAAGCGCAGCGACCGCACGGCCTCGGCTCGCACCAACACTCGCGGATCGGTCAGTCGCGGTCGGACGGCGTCGAGCGCGCCGACGAACCCGGAGTTACCGACTGCGCGCAGGGCCTCGACCGTTCGCAGCTCCGTCTTGGCGGAAAGGAGGCGCGCCACGATCGCGCGTCCGAGCGCCGTCGATCGTTCGACCTCGCCGCGTTCCCGGAAACGCCGGCAGTAGCTGCCGAGCCCGTACAGCGCTTGCGTGCCGACGGCCTCGTCGTCGAGCAGCTTCTCGAGTGCCGCGGCCGTTTCGGTGGTCGGGTTCTCGAGCCGGCTCAGCGAGATCAGCGCGCTGGTGCGGACCTTGACGTCGGATGTCCCGGACTCTGCGAGCGCGATCAAAGCTGCGTTCGCGCCGGACGAATTGGCGGCGCCGAGCGCGTCGATGAAGTCGTACTTCGCCGCAGAGTTCTCGCGGATCTTGGCGACGGCGCGGCTCACGGTCTCCGGCTGCCGCCGGAAGGTGGCGCCGAGCGCGATGAACATGCGCGCGTGTTCTTCGCGCTGAGCGACCTGTTCGGGATCGTCCTTGCTCTGGGCCGACGCTTTGGGGGCAAGCTTTGCCGCCTTCTCGAGCCGCGCGACGATCTCGCCGAAGGGCAGACCGTTGATCTTCGCGTCGTCGATCACCGCTGGTGAGACGCCCGACGGCATCGGCTGATCCGCCGCGAGCCGCATGCCGCCCGAACGCAGCGCGAGGACCTCGGCGTCGCTCATGTTCGCACGCCCGACGTCACCGGCCTGCAGTGACAGCGTCATTCTGGTGCGAATCGGCGTTTGCGCGCGGTTCAACGTCAGCTCGTCGTCGAGCTTGACCGCGATCACGCGTCCGTCCGCGGCGGTCTGCACCTCTCCTCGAGAGGTCACCACCTCGGGCAACGCGTCGACCGCCGGCTTTGGCTGACCCTTGGGCAAGAGCAGCGCCAGGTAGCGCCGCTTCTGCTTCTCGAAGCGCCGCGGCCCGCTCGCTCGTTTGTACTCGGCAGAGTATTCGCCCGTGGTGTCGAGCTCGCTCGCGGTCCACGTCGCGGCGCCTTCCGCAGGGCGCGCCACCTGGAAGGCAGAGCTGACGCTGCGGAATACGCCGGCCACGAGCGGAGCCACGTCCTTGGGCAGCGTCACGTCGCTGAGACGCCCACCCTTGAGGGTGAACAGGAAGGCCTTGGCCAGGTCGGCCGTCATGGCGTCGAATTGCTGCTGACTGCCGGGTACGCGGCTCTGGAACTTGCCGTTCGTGATGCTGGCGCGAAACTCCGTGCCGTCCGCGCTCACGCGAACCGGCAAGAGCTCGAGCGTCCCACTCAGATCGAAGTCGTAAAGATTGCCTTGCGACTGAAACGCCACCTTGCTGGTGGAGGTCAATGCGTATGCGTAGCGTTGCCCTTGCGCGAAGCCCGGCTCGGCGGTGCCTGGCGAGGCGTTCGCCGTCGAGGCCGTCGCGACGCCCGCGGGGGCGGACGCCGAGGTGGACTCGGCGTTCGCGTTCCCACGGCACCCCGCGAGACTCAGCAGCAATGCCGCCGAAGCAAGCGTGGGCAGCTGCTTCACCGCGGGTCCTGCGGGCTCGGGTCGTAGCACTTGCCGCTTTCGCTGCTGCAGTACAGGTACGGGCAGCAGAACGGCAGCCCTTCGCCGCACGGGTCGCCGATGTCCGAGCAGGTCACCGCCGGGCAGATCCCGTTCTTCGGGCACTCGCCGGAGCAGCACGTGATCATGACGCCGAGCTCGTCGTTCCAACCGCAGCTCTCGCCGGTGTCGGCGCACGCCGGAGGCGGCTCCGGATTGCAGACACCCGATTCGCAGAGCAAGCCCGGGCAGCAGGGGGGGCTCGGACGCCCCTCTTCCGAACAATCCTGCCCTTGCTTCGAGCAGCAGAGATCGTCGTAACCGAAGGACTCGATTTCGCTCTTGTCCAGGTTGGCAACGCCGCCGCTCGTACCACCCGTGCCGCCGGCGCCGCCGGACCCGCCAGATCCACCGCCGCCAGCCGAGAACGGCGGATCGTCGGGCGAGCCGGGAGTCTCGGGAACGATCAGACGACTCAAGAAGGTGAACGGCACCTGGGGCTCCGAGCGACCCATGCCCGCGTTGCCGCTGGCCTTCGGCGCGTTCGAGCCGTTGCGCACGCTGAAGAGTTGTACGTTGCCGGAGCCCGAGATCAGCGGGAACCTCGCGGACCAACCCGTGAACTGGACGATCTTCTTGCGCCAGGTGCGGCTGAAGAAGAAGAACTTGATCCGGAGTCGCCCGTTGACGATGCCGGACAACACGTCGTCCAGGTTCACCTGAGCGCCGTAGTCGTACGAAAGGAAGAACTGATACGCCTGCGGCAGACCGAACGGGAAGTTCGGCTTACCGTTGATCAGCTCCGAGACCAGCTCGATATCCGAGGGGATCGGGCGGGTGTCCGGCGTGGTCGCGAGCGCGAGGCCCACGCCCGCGTGGATCGGCGCGCCGATCCGCGCCAGCGTGAGACCGCCTTCGATGCCGATGCTGGCCGAGACGCCGGGAACAGAGAAGCCTGCACCCACGAACAAGGTCAGACCGGCAGATGCCCACGGCTCGACGATGGCCGAGACCTTCGCGATGTCGTCGACGATCGGCGAAGCCGCGTTCGACAGGTCGCCGCGGGTCTGCAGCAGGTTGCTCGGCAGCTGCAGGTCCACCGAGTAGCCGCCGTGAATGCCGTAGCCGGCGACGACCGCGATCTCGAGCGTCATCGGCACCGGGCCGATGAAGAATTGCGTGTTCAGAATCGTCTGCGATTCGGAACGCTTGAAGTCGACGAACGGAGCGTCGATGTGCGTCCCGCTCGCGACCGAGTTCAGGCCCTCGGCGATCTTGGTGCGGAGCGTTTCGGTGGCTTGACCCAAGCTCGCGATCGCGTCCTTGATGCCGAGAACCTCGCCGAATTCCTCGCTCTGGTAGTAATCGACGAAGCGGTTGATCGTCTGCTCGGGCTTTTCGTTCAGCGGGCAGATGCCTGCGAGCGGGAAGCCCTTGGAGACGATGTTCTCGACGCCGATCTGCTGGCACCAATCAGCCGGAAACTTGAAGTTGCCGGACTTGATGGCGTTGTACTGCTTGAGCAGAGTCTGCGCGTCTCGGAACGCCTTCTTCAGACGATCTGCCGTGTTGAGGAACCCACCGAGCGACTTCTTGCAGTCTTGCGCGACGCTGTACGCGGCGCCCGCGGAGGGATCGTCGGTGTCGAGCTTCGGGATGAAGCCGGCCAGATCGAGGATATCGACCCCCGCGACCATCAACTCGGTCTCGGCGGTGGACAGCCGGCAACGCTGGGCCTGGATACCGATGCCCGCGCGCAGGATGTCCTGATCGTAGGTCTGACCCAAGAACCCCGAGAGCTTGACGTGGGTGGTGATCCCGGCCTTCGCGTGCAGCAGGAGATCTGTTTCGCCGAACGGCAGCGCCGCCGGGTCTGCTTCGAAAATCAGCTGCGGATCGAAGCTGACTTGGATCGGGCTGCTCGAACCGCTCTCACCGTGCTTGGTCAGGTCGTTGTCCGCGGGCTCGACCTTGTCGGTGTCCTGCTGGTGAAGGCGGCACCAGCTGTGGTTGCGGCCGCCAGGGACCGCGGGATCACTGTAAGACGGAGAAGCCGTGGTGTCCGGTGGTTCGGGGAAGAACTGCGTAGGATCGACCGGGTCCGGATCGTCGAGAGTCGAATTGTCCGGGTCGAAGCTGGCCGTGATGTCGGTACCGCAGACCTCGACTTGTTCGCAGCGATTCGCGAACGGATCGACCTCGCACTGCGGGAGCCCGCAGTGAACTTCGGACTCGCACGGAGCGCTCTCGGTTCCGAAGCAGTTTTCGTCGAGCTTGATGCTGCGGCAGACGTAACCGGCACCGATCGCAGCGCAATCGGCGTCTTCGGTGCACTCGGACGCCCAATCGACGTTCGTGAGCGGGCAGGCCTCGGTTGCTTCGTCGCGCGGGCAGGTGTGGCCGGGCGCGGGCGGGTTCGCCGCCGTACCCTGGAAGACGTCCATCCCCGCCTTCGCGTAGTCATCCTGCAGCGTCGCGAGATCGCCCTCGGGCGGCAGCGGGTAGGCGCCGCCGTCCTCGGGAACGCACGGGCCGGCCGGTTGCGGGTTCTTCGGGATCGGCGGCCGCGGCGGGATCTTCACGCGGGGCGTCGGCGATAGCTCGCAGACGTACGGGAGCGCCTGAGCGCAATCGTTGTCGATCCAGCGACCGTCGCTCGAACGGAACGCGGTGCAACGCGCCGTACCCGGCTCGCCGCTGGCCCACGAGTTGAAGCGGCCGGAGACGGCCGTGCCGCTCGGTCCGCCCTGCCAAAACTGATCGCCGCTATCGCTTCCGGCCTTGGCCCAGCGCCAAACGTTGGCTGCGCCTCGGCTGTTCGCGCCGATCCACGCGGAAGCGAGACCGAGCGAGCTCAGCGTGGAGCGCAGGAGCTTGTTCTGCTCGTAGGTGTCGATCCGGGCCAAAACCAGGCCCTTCGACGAGCAGGAGGTCGACGCGTTTGGCCACGACTTCGTCGGGGGCGTCGGTCCGGTGCCCTTGCCGCAGAGCCAGTAAACGTTGGCGCCGACGATGATCGGCTGACATTCCGTCGAAGGACGGCAAGCGTTGCGATTGCCGCACACGCCGGCGCCGTTGCAGGTGGCGTTCGACTGGCCGGGGCACGCGGGATCTCCGCACGGGGTGCCAGCGGGCTGGACGGTGTCGGTGCCCAGGCAGCCGCAATCACCGAGCGCGACGTTGTTCGGGTCGTTGTCGCAGCGATCGATGCAACCGGGAAACGGGTCGCTGTCGAGGTTGGCCTCGGACACACCGCAGCCGCACGAACCGGGCGCGGTCTTGTCGGGATCGAAGGGGCAACCGTCGAAGCAGTCGTAAGTGCCGTCGTCGTCCGAGTCGTCCTGGAGCTTGCAGATGCCGCAGTAACGCGCGAGGTCCTTGAGGTACTGATCCTGCTGAGCCTGGCCGCTCAAGTCGCTGCGCAGCGGCACGAGGCTGCGGCAGGTGGCCTCGGGAGGAGCGGCAGCCGGGATGATCGCGAACGGAAAGCGGTATCCGACGTCGGCCTGGGCATCGAGCTCCACGCCCTTTCCGGCGAAAAAGCCGGTGTGCTTCGGCGGCCGGTCACGCAGATAAATCGTCGAGAACGGCGAGATGATGGCGCCGTTGAAGGTGACTTCGACGAAAACGTTGTTCGTGCCGAGGAAGCCGATCAGGAGATCCGGCTCTGAACTGTCGATGGCGACGATGTTCGAGCGCAAAATGATCGTGTTGGAGACATAGAGGATGACCGGGCCGTTCGTTTGATCGAGTTGGATCGTCGCGCCGGTATCGAACTGCAGGTCGTTGATGTAGTAGGTGCCCGCTCGGAGATTCATCACCGAGTTCAGGCCGGCTCGCAGCAGCCCGTAGCGACCGGGAGCCACGTTGACGTTCTTCTCCGCGGAGTTGAGGATGACGTCCGTGGGTGTCGTGTTCGGAAACGTGACGGTCCAGGTCAGGGTCGACGCAGGATCGAAGACCGGAGCGTTGTTCCAACCGCCATCGAGCTGGACGTTGTTACCGAGCGAGCGAGACGAGGCGTAGAGCTTGCCGCGGAGGTGGACGCGGTCGCGCAGCGTGGCGGTGCCGCGACTCCAGAGCTCGTTCAGCTGCGCATCGGGCTCGGCGCGCGAACCGGTGGTGCCCATCGACACCACGGGATTCGTCGGGAGAACGTTGGAAAATGCGCCTAAAACCAGCGAATTCGAGCCCGTCAGCACCGGAGTGAAGACGGGCATGTTCTTCGGCGTGGACAGGGTGATGGTCTTAGTGAAGACCACCTCGGCGTTCGTGCTACCGACCGCAGACTGCTGCGTTTCACCGCCACAACCGGTCAGCGAGAACAGCGACGCGACGGCGATTCCGAGACACTTGACCATCGCCGACGAAAATCTATTCGAACCAGCCATCGCTGCCCTCCTTGCGCGCACCACGTTTCCCGCGCACCAATCCGCGGGCTTATAGCCGAGTGGTTTGACGAGGGTCAAGTCGCAAGATGGTTACCGTCGTCGATGACGAAGACGTCGCAAAGGTGACGACTCTTTCTATACGTACGTCTCTCATTTCGATTCGGCGTCCTAACCCTCCCAATTGAAGATGAGGTGATGTGGTAACGTCGAGCTCGATGCGCGCGCACACGCCATGGGGATACATCTTGGGAGCGATCGCAGCCGTCGCGAGTTGTGGCGGTGAAAGCGAGAGCGGCTCAGCGGTCGAGGCGACTCCGAGCGGAGGGGTGAAGCCGGACAGTGGCTCCTCTTCGAGCTCCGGCGCATCCGGGTTCGGTGCCCAGCAAGGAGGCGCGGGGGGCTCCGTGAGCTCTCCAACTGGCGGACGTTCGGCCGCCCCCGGCGGGACGCTCGGCAGCTCGGGAGTGGGCGGCGCTCCGGACACGAGTGGTGGACGGAGTGAGGGAGGAGCTCCGTCTGGCTCGACAGACGCGGGCACGACCGGCGAGCCGGGCGGCGAGGGTGGCCGTCCAGAGCCTGCGACCTCGACCGAGCTCGAGCAATACCGAGCTTGCGTCGACTATTTCGTTGCGCAGTGCTCTCGTCGCACCGCTTGCGATCCGAGCGCGCCCGAATCCGCGTGTCTTGCATCCAGCTTGCCGCGCTGCCCGGATCTGTTGTTTTCAGCGGGGTCGCGTCTCGACGTCGATATCGTCGATGGTTGCGCGAAAGCTTGGAACGACGCCGCGTGTGACGACATCAACCGCGGCATGTTCCCGGAGTGCGGTTACCCCGAGGGTGCGTTCGAAACCGGCGAGCCTTGCAGCTTCGGCTCACAGTGCGCGACCCTCGCCTGCGGTCGCTTCCAAGGCGACGGCTGCGGTGAGTGCTTGCCGATTTTGGAAGAGGGCGATGCTTGCGGGAGCTCGCAAGGCGCCTGTCCGCCCGGCACGCAATGCAGCGGCACCTGCGAAGCCACTTTGCCGTTCAACCTCCCCCCCGGCACCGCGTGCGAAGTCGTGGGCCAGTGCACGAGCGGATACGTGTGTCGCGCGGACGAGCAGGGCGGGCGCACGTGTCAGGCGCTGTTCGAAATCGGTGAAACCTGCGAGGCGAGCTGGGAATGCAGTGAGGGCTACTGCGACGCAGAGAGCAGTCGTTGCACCGTCGGCGCTGCGGTCGGTGCTCCCTGCCCTGAGGACGGCTGGGGCCGTCTTCGAAGCTGCGCCGGCAACGCGATGTGCGACACCCGATCGGATCTGCCCTTGTGCGTCGAGCGTGTCGGCGTGACCGAAGCGTGTTGGGTGCGCGCTGGCACGATCTCCTCCCAAGGCAACTGCGACGGCGAGCTCCGTTGCCTGTGCACGGACGCGGCTTGCGCGGAACGCCGGTGTCGCTTCGAGCGGAGCGCGGGCGAGGCCTGCGACGACGCCGAAGCCGCCTGCATCGCGGGAACCGAGTGTCGAGCCGGCGTTTGCGAGCCCGTCGGCACGCAGGGGTTGTTCGAAGCCGCGTGCGGCCCGTGATGTCTGCAGCGACAGGAGTTCGCATTTCTTGAGGGGATTGATGCCCGCCGCTCCTCCTCCGGCCCGAGCGCTACGCGGGCTCTGATAAACTCCGGCGGTGGTCGAGGCGCTGTATCAGCCCTTTCCGATCCCCGGTCGCGCCCGAGGCCACGTCTGGCACCACGTGCCGGAGACGCGGCGGCCGCGGCATTTTCACGCCGAGCCGGAGCTGAACCTGATTGCAGCCGGCGCCGCGTCGTTCGGCTACGGGGAAGCGACGATCGAGGTTTCGGAGGGCGACTTGCTGTGGTGGCCGCCCGGGCAGGATCACGTGCTGCTCTCCGCGACGCCGGACCTGGACCTGTACGTGGTCGGCGTGACTCCGGCCTTCTCCGAGCAAGTGCTGGGCGATCGTCTTTCTAGCGCGCTGGGCGGTGCAGCGCGGCTGCGGCTGGATGCGCGCGCGCTGGCAGAGCTCCGAGCCAGCTGTGGCAGTCAAGCGAGCGTGTGCGATTCAGCGGCGCTCGAGCGACACGTCGGCGCGCTCTGGCGGGAAGCGCACGCGCTGCGAGTTCGAACGGCCGATCGCCACCCGCTCACCGCACGGGCGCTCAGCTCGTTGCTCGCGCGGCCCGAGCTGAAGCGCGGCGAGCTGGCGCGGCTCATCCACGGCAACGAGAGCGAGGTGAGCCGCCACTTTCACCGCGACCTCGGCCTGACGCTGCTCACGTACCGCACTCGCTTGCGCTTGCTGCGCTTCATTCAGCTGGTCGAGAGCGGCGGCGGGCACAACTTCATGGCGGCCGCCCTCGTCGCGGGTTTCGGCAGTTACTCGCAATGCCATCGCTCCTTCCAGCAGGCCTTCGACTGCACCCCGCGCGTCTTCTTCGAGACGGGCGTGGGCGAACGACTCAAAGAACGACTGGCCCCCTTCTGAGCCGCATCGCCGTGTGGCTGCTCTTCCCCCACAGGATGCGAAGACGCGCCGACGCCGGCGGCTATAGGCCAGCGCATGCGGAGCTGCCCTCGCGGCGTCGGTCTTGCGATTTCCGGGCTGTTCTCGCTGCTCGCGGCGATCGGCTGCTCCAGCTCGAACGGTTCTAGCGGCAGCGGCGGCGCGCCCGGCAGCTCGGGTGCCGCAGCGACCGGCGGGGTCGTCACGAGCGGAGGGAGCGGAGTCTCGGCGGGTGCGACCGCTACCGGTGGTCTCGCGGGTCCTTCTCCCACGGGCGGTGCGAGCTCGACCGGCGGCGCCGTCAGTAGCGGCGGGTCGAGCACTGGCGGGAACGGTGTTGGCGGCGGCGTGTCGACCGGCGGCGGCGGCAGTGGCACCGGTGGCACAGGCCCCGGCACGGGCGGAGTCACGAACGGCACAACCGGCGGCATCAGTGCTGGAGGCGCACCCGTTGGTGGAGGTGGCTCGCCCGCTGGCGGTGCAGGTCCCGAACCGTTCGCTTTCGGTGTTCCTCCAGCGGCCGCCGCGCGCTTCAAGAAGGGCATCAACCTCGGTAATCGCCTGGATGCCCCGAACGAGGGCGACTGGGGCGGAGTGATCTACGCCGAGGATTTTCCGTTCATCGCCCAGCGCGGCTTCGATCACGTGCGTATCCCTATCCGTTTCAGCGGTCACGCCCTGGCCGCCGCGCCGTACACGATCGACGCCGCGTTCTTCAGCCGCATCGACACCGTGCTCGACCAGGCCACCGCGGCAAACCTCGCCGTGATCCTGGACATGCACGCGTACGACGAGCTCACCAAGGACGTCGCGGCGCACCGCGAGCGCTTCGTCGCGCTCTGGAAACAGATCGCCGAACGCTACCAGAGCCGCCCCGACACGGTCGCGTTCGAGCTCTTCAACGAACCCTACGGCGGTCTCGATACCACCTGGAATGACGTGCTGGTCCCCGCCCTCCAGGCCGTCCGCGCCACCAACCCGCGGCGACTGGTGATCATCGACTCGGTGTTCTGGGCCGACCCGAGCAAGCTATCGCTGCTCGCGCTCCCCGACGACGCAAACCTCCTGACCTCGATCCACCTGTACGAGCCAAAGCTCTTCAGCTTTCAGGGCCAGGAATGGATGGGTGAGGCCTATCTGACGACGGGCGTGGTCTTTCCGGGTCCGCCTTCGACGCCGATAACCCCGGTTCAGGCAGCCAAGGACACCGCGTGGGCCAACGACTGGTTCACCGCCTACAACAGCCAGCCCGCGGCCACGAACCCCTCCGGCCTCGCGACGATCGCCGCGCAGATCGCGCTCATCACGAGCTACCAGCAAAGCAAGGGCCGCGCCGTCTACAACGGCGAGTGGGGACCGCAAGATGGCGGAGCCATGGACTCGCGCGTTCGCCTGGTAGCCGCCGTGCGCGCCGCGTGCGAAGCCGCGAACATCGGCTGGGCGATCTGGGAAGACCCCGAGCACATGAGCCTCTTCGACTCGCGCGCGGGCACCTGGCAAACCCCGATCATCGACGCGCTGTTGCCGCCGTAGCGACACAGCAAGTCGAAGGCGCGCCCCGCATCGCCTTGGTGTTCACTCGGCTCAAGCCTCGGTGAACGACTTCGCCACCCGCTGCAAGGCGCGCTGGGCCGCCCTCAGGTCGCGCTCGGACATCGTCGCGAGCGCGCGCTCGATGACCGACTCGACGGTCCCCGTCTTGTCGCGATCGAGCCGCCGCCCGCTCGGCGTGAGCCTCAGTAGCGAGCGGCGCCCGTCGAAGGGATGAGGTTGCCGCTCGACCAGCCTTGCCTTTTCGAGACGGCGCAGCAGCCCGGTCAGCGAGCTCGGGTGAACATGCATGAGGCGAGCGAGCTCGCCTGCGGAAGTGGCGCTTCCGTGGCCGATCAAGCGCAGCACCAGGCGCTGCGGCCCGGTGATGCCGAGCCTCGAATGCATGCGCTTGGAGGTCGACTCGAGGCCGTGAGCTATCGCCCACAGAAGCTGCATGAACGCCAGCGCGCGTCCAGGGAGCATCGACTCAGTCGGGTGGCCTCCGCTCGAAGGGCTCATCGCCGCACTGTATCCATGGTCCAGCAAGGCTCGCAAGCCTTCGCAGTTGCAGCTGCAACTATCTCCGCGCCAACACCTGGCCGAGTGGTCTCAGACGTGCAATAGTTATCGTTGCACCTGCAACTTTACGTACTGCTCTGCGCACGGAGGTTACAGATGACGAACGTCGGAGCCAGGCTCGAGCTGAGGTTGTCCGGGGCCACGGGTGAACGCGCCTGCGATTGGCGGGCCTACGCCTTGCTTCGGGACAACGTCCAGCACTACGCGGAACAAGGTCGCCCCAGCGAGCGCTTCTTCGCGCTCCATTCTCTCGAAAAGGCGGTGGATGGCGGGGCGGTGGTCATCGACGCGGCGCGCCTGCGGGGTGAGGTTCTCCGGGCCCTGAGTGTTCTCCGCGGACGTTCGCTGCAGGATGCCGCGATCAGCGTCAGAACGCGCGCCAAGCTCACGGGCGGCATGGTGGGCTCACTGCGCGGCACCGTCAGAGCCCGTCTCATGGGATGGGAGCCCGCGCTCGCGGGCCCGGCACAAGCGTCAATCACCTCGTGCGCGTCAGCCTTCGTGTCCAGCGTGCTCGCGTTGACGGGAACGGCCGTAGATGGTGACCTGCTCACGGTCCGAGTCGTAGAAGTGGGGCGCGACACAGAAGCGCCCCACGCAACAGCGGCCGCGCCGCAACGTCCCGCGGCGCGCGCCGGGCCGTTAGCCGCATCGACGGCCACGTAGCGAAGAGAGCGCGCCAGCTCCGCGGCGCTCCGAATCGTGTTAACCCGCGGTCTCTGCAGGTTGAAGCGCGCATGGCCAAGAAGAACGAGCGAAAGGCAATCGAGTGGGTGGGCGGCGTGGGCTCGTTGCCGGGCTACGTGACCGGTGAAGGGGAGCCGTATCGCCCCGAGGCGCTGTTCTGGATGGCCGCCGACGGCGCGGTGCTCGGTCATACCGTGGGCACGCCCGGCGAGCTCTTGGGGCTTGCCTGCGAGAGTCTGCGCAACACCATGGCGGAGCCGATGCTCGGCCCGCCGCACGCGCCCGACCGCGTACGTGTCGCGTCGCCCGAGCTCGCCGAAGCGCTGCGAGCGGGTCATCCGAAGCTCGACGTCGTGTGTGCGCCCACGCCAGAGCTGGACGCTGTGTTCGAAGTGATGCGTGAACGACTGGAGGGAAACCCGCCGGGATGGTCCTATCTGTCGCCGGAGGTAGGCCCGGAAGCGGTGGCGGCGTTCTTCCACGCTGCCGCGGTCATCTATCGGGCCCAACCGTGGAAGGTCGTGCCAAGAGGTGCCGGCGTATCTCGCGCTCAACTTCGAGGACGGCCGCGAGCTCGACCAAGAGCTGCAGAAGGAGATCGCTGAACATCGCTGGGAGGTCGAAAGCGCCGAGGCATATCCGCTCCTTTCCGCGGTGAACGAAGATCTCATCGAACGGCCACCGGTAACGCGGGAACTCACGGTCGCGGAGGCCATTGCGCTCGCGCTCCCTCGGGTGCTCGAGGACAAGGACGCGCTGTTCGCGGCGTGGAGCGGCGGCGAGCCCGTCGAGCGCACGCTCGTCGTCGAGACCCATTCGGGCGAGGTAGAAGTGCGTCTCCGCGCACCGCACCCTCTGACGCGACCCGAATACGAGCTGCCCGAGGACGTGTTCGCCGAGCTCGCCGAGCTCGCCGAGGACGGTGAAGTGATCGAGCCCGAGGCGCGCGAAATGCTCGAACAGGAGCTGATGCGCCGCTTCGCCGCCTCACCGGAGGCAAACGCGCTGACCGACGTCGGGGCCTGTCAGTTCGTGATGGATTTCGCGGCCGAGTACTTCAACGCGACGATCCCGACGCTCGACTCGAGCCAGCTGCAGGAGATCGTGTTCGACATCATTCCGCGGAAGGTGAGCATCGACGCGTCTTCGGCGGCCTCCATCATCGGGGAGCTTCGCGATTTCTATCGGTTCCTCGAGCGCGAGTTCGAGCTCGAGCAGGCCGGTGCCTGCTTGCGCGTGCTGGGCGGCGACGCGGTGAAAGAGCTGGCGGCTGCGCTTTCCGACCCGAGTAAGTTCGGGATGGCGAAGACATTGATGATGAAGGGTCGCGAGGCAGGCTTCGACATGAGCTCGAAGGCGGGGGTCGAATCGTGGATGAGAGTCCTTCAGTCGCAACCCCTTCCCGATTCGTTTCGCTTGCCGTCACCCGGTCCTGAACAGCGACGCCCGCTCGACCAGGCCGCGGCGCGGGCGAAGAAGAACGCGCGCAAGGCCGCCCGCAAGGCACGC
Source organism: Myxococcota bacterium (assembly GCA_030852505.1). Lineage (GTDB taxonomy): Bacteria > Myxococcota_A > Polyangia > Polyangiales > Polyangiaceae > PMG-095. Next base: position 16,269 of record JALYWZ010000005.1, read on the forward strand.
AAGAAGAACCGGTAGGGGATCACCGACGCGCGGTTGGCGTTGGCTCCGCCGCCGTCGCCGCTTCCACCGCAGAGCGAGCGCCGCGGAAATAGTCGCTCGGAGAGCAGCCGAGCGCCCGCTGAAACGCGCGGTGAAACTGGGCATAGCTGCCGAAATCCGCCCCGAACGCCGCCGCGCTCAGGCTGGCGCCCTCGTCCACCAGCCGCACGAAGCGCATCAACCGCAAGCGCGCGCGGAACTCCACCAGGGTGACCCCGAGGTCCCGGTGAAACTCGCGACTCACCTGAGCCGGAGCCGTGCAGAGCCGCCGGGCAAGCTCGGAGGCGCTGATAGCCGGCGCGGCCCGGAGCTGCTCGACGGCACGGCGGCTGCTCACGTGCGACGTGCACGGCAGAGAACCGAGCGACGCAAACAGATCCCCGAGCTCGCGCTCGACCGCCGCCGCGTCACGCAGCTCGCCGACCGCGAGCGCCCGCTCGTTCAAGCTCGCGAGCTCCGGCTCCGAAAGCACGATCTTCTCCCTCTGCACCCGGGAGCGACTACCGCGCACGCGCGCCGCCAGCGCTGGCCGGAGCGCTACCACCCAGAGCTCCAGATCCGGGCTCGCCTCGAGCAGCACGTGATCTTGCCCTGGCTCGAGCACCACCAGCTCCCCCGCCGCGAGCTCGAGCGTGCGGTCGCCGATCCCGAGCCGCGCCGTGCCGCGCACGACCGCGTTGACCTCCGGCTCCTCGTGAAAATGGCGTGGTCGGCGGTAAGCCGGCTGATGCCGCCAGACCTGCGCGGCGCGACCGGGCAGCATCGGGAATGGCTGAAACCAAGCGCGCGACACGGCCACAAGAATGGCCCACGGCGCCGCTCCCGTCGAATCGCGCCGCGCCTCGCGATTCGTAAAAAAATGCGAAGCGCCCGCCACGACGCTCCCCAACCCTGCGCTCGGTACCTCATGGCCTCGAGAACCATCCCGCGCGTCAGCCTGATCTCGGCGCTCGCCGTCGCTGCCTGCTCGAGCTCGGAAAAGACTCCGGAGCAGCCAACCAGCGCGATGGGCGGCGGCAGTGCCGGTACCACTCCCCCGCTTCCAGCCACGGGTGGCGCGCCATCGAGCACCACGGGCGGCTCGGCAACGGCGCAAACCGGCGGCGGAGGCACGAGCGGCGGCGCTGCAACCACCACCGGCGGTAACCCAACCAGCACGGGCGGCTCTGCAACCACCACCGGCGGTAACCCAACCAGCACGGGCGGCTCTGCAACCACCACCGGCGGTAACCCAACCAGCTCGGGTGGCGCATCCACCACCACGGGCGGCATGGCAACCAGCACCGGAGGTACTGCGAGCAGCACGGGTGGCGCAGCAGTCACGACGGGCGGCACCCCGGACGGTCCTTTCGTGCTCGCTTGGCACGACGACTTCGACGCGCTCGACGCCTCCGCGTGGCAGCTCCAGACCTTCACGTGGGAAGGCAATGAGGCACAATTTTCGACCGAGAACGCGAGCATATCCAACGGCGTCCTCACCCTCGCGCTCACGGCCGCGCCCAGCGGTTCCGAAAAGCCGTACCTCGGCGTCGAGCTGCGCTCCACCAAGACCCTCACCTTCGGCAAGGTCTCGACGCGCATGCGCTTCGCCAAAGGCTCGGGCGTCGTCTCCAGTATCGTCCTGTTTTACACCCCCTTCCCGAACTGCGACTGGAACGAGATCGACATCGAGCACCTCGGCAAGTCCAGCAACTCGAGTCAGTTGAACGCCATGGTGTTCACCGGCACCCCCAACCCCGGCTGCACCACCTCCGTCGCTCCGACCCAGGATCCGCAAATCGTCGACCTCGGCTTCAACGCCGAGACCGCCTTCCACACCTACGACATCGAGTGGACACCCTCAGGTGTGAACTACTTCGCAGACGGCGCCCTGCTCCGCACCTGGACCGCGAACATCTCCCTCTTGAAACTCCCGTCCAACATCCTCCTCACCATCTGGGCGTCGGGCGCCCCCGATTGGGCCGGCGCCCTCACCCCCGAGTCCGCACCAACGAGCGCCGAGGTCGACTGGATCAAAGTCTACGACTACGACCCTTCCGCCGCGCCCTGAACGCGCCCTGAACGGTCCTGCGCAAACTCACTGCGCCGAATACTCGTAAAGCTCGATCCAGTCGTACTGAGCCGCCGCGCCCGCCGTATCTCCCGCGACCGCCCCCGCCCAGGCCGCGCTCGACGAAGCCCAGATCGTCAGCAGGATGTTCTGCGGCAAATTCATGAGCCGGATGTTCTGCGTCCACGTGTGCCGCAGCTCCCCGTCCACCAGAAAACGCGCACCCGCCGGATCCCATTCGATCGTGTACTCGTGGAAGTCCGCGCTCGGATCGAACGCCAGCGCGTCCTGAAACAACGACGGCGTCGGCGAAACCGCCGTCGTCACCGGCGGCGTCGTCGGCGGCCCCGTGTACACCTGCGCATTGTACTGGATCCCCTCCGGCGCCTTCCCCAGACACTCCACATCGAGCTCGTTCCAGTTATCCGCCGGCCACGGCGTGTAAATCGTCACCAGCGACGAAACCACCGCCGACCCCCGCGCGAACTTCACCCGCGCCTTCACCCGCCCGTACGTCAGCGTTTGCCGCGACCGAACCTCCGCTCCGAGAAACGACTTCGCCACACCCTCCGGATCCGTCGTCCCCGCCGGAGCAGGCAGCAAGCTGATCGTCAGCACCCCGTTCTCCACCTTCGCCGTCTCCGGCGAGAACACCGCCAGGTTCGACCCCCACGAGTGCGTCATCAACTCCCAGCGACTCGCGTCCAGCGTCTCGAACTCGTCGCGATACAGCAACGTGTACGTTCCGGTTGGCCCCTCCGGCGGCGGCGCTTCCCCCGTGTCCTCGCTCCCGCTCCCGCCCGCATCGCAACCCGCAGCCAACAGCAACCACGTCGCCATCCCCAGCCGGAGCGCACGCCATCGCATCGTCGTCATGGCCGGAGCCTGTCCAGACCCCGCCCCCGCCGCTTCTCGGTTTTTGACTTTCCCTCCCGCAGCCAGCCTTGACGCTGCGCGCCCCATCCAGCAGATTCCCGGCCTCCAGACACCTGGAGGAGTGGCCGAGTGGTTTAAGGCACCGGTTTTGAAAACCGGCGTAGTCGAAAGGCTACCGTGGGTTCGAATCCCTCCTCCTCCGCTGAGATCACCGTGATTCTTGCGAGATCGATGCGAGATCGCGGGTGCCTGCGCGGTCCGAGATCTGCTCAGGAATGGTCAGGTTCGGGCCTGAGTGGACCCTCATTCTGGCAAGTGTTCTGGCAAGCCGACGGGCCGGCGCCTACGTGTCGTCCGCGGTCTCGTCGCCAAACGATGGCTCACGCTGAGCAGCGACGCGGGAACCGAGTCGTGGAACGCCTCGGTCCCTGAACGAGACAGGCTGCGACGATGGGGCTGCAGGACGCAAGCGCCCTGAGCGCCACCCGGTGCTACTGGCGAAGAGTACGCGAAGCGGAACCTGGCAAGGTTTTCGAACACGCCCTCGCTGGACGAGTTTGTCGATCGGGGCGTAGGGTTCGTCGAGAAGCGGAAGAGCACGGTCTGGTGCCCCATTCACAGCGGTAGAATTCTCAAGATTGCACCATCCCGACAACCCCTGGCACTGTTGCCAGCGTCTCTGGCGCGCGCTCGCAATCCCCGCGGTCCCGAAGCTATGCGCTTGGTCCTAAGGCGAATTGCGTGGCCCCTCAGGCTCCGTTGCACGAGCGTACTTTGATCGGGCTACTACAGAATGACCGCTGAGATGCCGAACGATGCCGAAGCACCCGAACCTTGAAGCGATCACCTCGTTCTTGAACACGGTCGGGTTCAAGAAACGCGCGGGCGACGTGTTCACGTTGGATCTCATGCCGGGGGTACTGGGGTGGCTCGGTCTCAATCGAGCGACTCAACACCGCGCTCCCGGCGAAGTAGAAATCAATCCGGTCGTTGGCGTCAGATTTCAAGAGGTTGAGCGAGTGGTCGCTGAATGTCGTGGCGAGAAGTTCCACAACTACCAGCCGCCCACGATTAGTACCCCTCTGGGGTACCTAATGCCCGAGGCGAAATACAAGGCGTGGGTTATCGTCCCGGGACATTCCGCGGAGGGAATTGCAACGGACATGGGCAACGCGATCACGACGTACGGGGTCAAGTTCATGCGCTCAGTCGTCGACCTCGTCGAGCTTCAGAAGCGTCTCGAGGAGCGGTCCGGGTTTGAACACCAACTAATCTATCGGCGACCCGTGGCAGCATTCATCGCTGGTGAACCGGGGAAGGCGCGCGCTTTGCTCGACGTCGGACTCGTCGCCATCGGTACGCGAACAGACCTCGCTGCAGCAGAATTTCGGAAGTTTGCCGAGTCGCTCCGCAGACGTCTACCGCCCGAATTGCGGTAGCAGGCGGTCGGCCCTCTGCGGCGAGTTATCAAGACGTCCCCCTGGCGCGCCGTTTGACCAAGCCATGTGTATCAATGACCACGAGCGCCATCCGTGACGTTGATGCGCATGCCAATGCCAATGCGCTGCAGCTGGGCGGCTGCGTGGTTGATGATTGTCACGAACTCGCCGCTCGGCGGCTCGCAGCAGTCGAGCTGGATGTCAACCGGCTGCCTTGCTGTCTGTGGATACTGACGAGCCAGGCTCCCATCCATGATGAAGCCGGCATAAGCGTTGATCTTCTCCTTGAGCTGTGAAGCTTGGGCCGCATCGGAACCCCATGCCCGCGGCTCAACCATGATCACGAGATATCGGCCCGATGCGTCCTGTCCGACAATGTCGACTACGTTCGCCTGAGCTACTCCCGCCAAGATTGACCTCCGAACCTGAACTAACTCAGTAGTGACGCTCCTGCAAAAGGCAAGGGCGATTCCAGTCCCTGATCTACATCCACGTCAGGGCAGCGGCCATAGATAGTACACGGTCCAAACAGGCGTGGGCCCGATCGGGACGCCCGGGATCAAACCCGCCGCAGCGGCGTTCGCGCCCCGAGGAATCGCTCCCTCGGCCCAGATCTGGGGAAAGGCCGCCATTTGGTTCGGTGTCAAGCTAGCAAAGGCGCCTGTCTTGATCTCGAGAAACGCTTGCTGACCGCTCGGGAGCTCTACAAACAAGTCCGGCCGTGTCCTCACTCCGCCGGCCTCGAGAGTGATCTCGCGCCCCAGAACCCGACCGCCGGAGGCTTCAAGATCGAGGATCGCGCGTTCCACACCGGCAGCACCCTGCAGTACGGGTCCGGGCCCGCCTCTTGCTGCCGCGCTGAATTTCCAGGCTCCCGCAACGCCTACGGCGCCAATCGCGACCCCTCCAATTGTTTCTCCGACAATGAATGCGTCTTCCTTCGTCTTGAACTCCGTGAAGGCGCTCGCGATCCTGTCAGCACCGCCGTCGAAGAACAGTTCGTGCACCGCGTAGGCGGTTGCGCCGACGACGACCACCGCGACGACGCCAGCGGTGCAGACGCCAGTGGCAGTGCAAAGGAGCAAAACCCCTTTCCCAATCACGTAGCCGGTTCCGGCGCCGACGCCCACACCTGCCCCGAGATAGAGTGCTCGTTCGCCGAACGTTGCTTCGGCTTCAAGGCCAGTCGTGCCACCCGCTCCGTCGTTCTGCGAAGTGACGCCCGCTGCAAACGTTGGCGCAAAAGTGGCGGCGGACAAGGACGTGTTGCCCGCGCCTTCGCTGCCTTGGGACACAGGTAGTCTAATCCCGAAACCACCCGCACCTCCCGAGCCACATGAACTGGCGTCGCACGGCTGGAACCCGCTCGGATCCACGAAGCGAAGCGGGTTGTTCAGAACGTACGAATAGCGATTGAAAGCGGCACTCATGAAGGGGGAGGTCACTAGCGGGTCTGGGGACAAGAATTGCCCGACGCGTGGGTCATACGTCCGACCGTTCATGTCAATGAGGTCGTGCTCTTGATCTTGCCGGTGACCGGTATACCCAAAGCTACTGAGGCTCGCCCCGGCCGGCAGTTCTCTCGCCCCGAAGTGCCCAAAGTTCCGCCGCTCAGCCACCTCGCCCTCACCCGGGGCACCCCTCGTGAGGACGCTGACGCTACCCAAATGATCCTCGTGGAGGTAAACGACTGCGGCGGGTTCCGTCCCGCCTTGTATACGCGTTACCTCAGCAACGGCGCGTTGACCGTTGGTGATGACGAAGTGGTGAACACGCCTTCCGGTCGCCGCATCATCTACACGGTAGTAAAGGTCTCCGAAGTAGATGACCGACTCCCTTGAGGAAGACTTTGCTACTTTGATCTGGTCCGCGTCGTACGAGAACTGCTCGGCCGCACCTTCATCGTCCTCCCAGACGCGAGGCACCTTCGACGTTGGCG
>JALYWZ010000470.1 GCA_030852505.1 Myxococcota bacterium
GAGCTCGGCGACCAGCGCTTCGGGGCCGGGGTGCGCGAAGCGCTGCTTCTCGGCGAAAGCGCCGAGCGCCGCATCCAGCCGGGCCCGACCGAAAGAGCGAGCCAGCGTCTCGAGCGCCGTCGCCGTGCGCAGGTAGACGAGCAGGCCGAGGCTACGAAAGCTCGAGAATTTCTGGGCGGGCAGCGCCAGCGACTCTTCTCCGGCGCGCAGGGCGGCGCCCGCGCGAAACAGCGCTTCCGCTGAGAGCTCGAGCCCCGATACGTTCGCGAGCGAAGCATCGCCGAAGCGCACACCGAGCGCGCGGAGCTCGCCGTAGCTCGCGAGGCCCTCGTCGAGGAACGGATGGCGCGCTTCGTTCGTGGCCACGAGCCCGTAGAACCATTGGTGCGCGAGCTCGTGCAGAGTCACCGCCTCCAGAGCGCGCGTGCCGGTGTACGGTAAAAACCACGGACCACCGGTCGTGATCAGCGTCGGGTACTCCATGCCGCCCGCCTGTTCGGCTTCGCGCGGCGGGTGGACCACCGTCAGCGTCCGGTACGGGTAGGCGCCGAAACGCCGCTCGAGCTCGGGTAGGCCGAGCGCCAGCGTGCTCAGCGTCTGGCGCGCGGTTTCTTCGTAACCCTTGGGTGTTAACAGGGTGACGTCGATCCCCGCGATCCTCTCGCGGCGCTCCGCGTAGCCGTCCCATGCCGTCCAGGCGAAGTCGTGCACCGGCTCGGCGACGTAGCGGAGCTCGCGGCGCGGGCCGCGCGAAACCTCCGAGACCTTCTGGCCGCTCGCGCCGACCGAAAACCCGGCGGGCACGTCGAGGGTCACGTCGTAGCGGCCGAAATCAGCGTAAAATTCGGCCTGGGCGTGGAACGGAAAGTGAGCGAACTCGCCGTCCGGCTCGAGCTTGGCGAGCTTCGGGAACCATTGCCCGGCGAAGTGGAAGCTGCGGGCGTGACCGGTGCGCTCGATCAGCGAGGGCAGCTGAGCGTCGAACGTCACGTCGAGCGTGAGGCTCGCCCCGGGCTCGAGCGGCACCGGCAACGGGACCTCGATGTCGGTCTCGTCTGCGGCGTCCGCAGGGCTGTGGGGCACGCGGCCGGGCCACAGATCGATGCCGCCGAGCTCCTGTGCGGCGAGGCGCTTGACCTCGATGTAGCCGTGCTCGCGCGCGCCCTGACCGCTCCTGCCGCGCGCGAACGGCGAGCGCAGGAACAAGCTGCGATCGTTCTTGAAGGCGTTCAGATAGAGGTGGAAGTAAAGGCTCGGCAGCGCAGCGCTCGAGCGGTTGGTGAAGGCGATCGTGCCGCTGCCGGCGATGCGGTGCTGGCTCTCGTCGAGCTTGGCCAGGAGCGTGTACGACGCGACGAGCGGCACTTGCTGGGGCGCTCGAGCGGGCGCCGTCGGTGCGTTCGTGACGGGCAAGGCCGCCGGCGGTTTCGGCGAGACGAGGGCTATGGCAGCGGCCCACAGCAGCACACCGAGCAACGCCTCGAACAGCCCGCGCGCGCCCGCGAAACCCCGGAACTTCACGAGGTTTTCGGGGCGAGGGCGATCACGCGCTCTTCGATCAGCGAGAACAGGATCCGGAGCGCGTCCAGCCGCGGCATGCCGCTGATGTCGAGCACTTCGTCGAGCGTCGATTGCCCGTCCACCAGCGACAGCAAGAAGCCCGCTCGGTGATCGAGGGACAACCAACGGATCTGATCCGGCGGCACGGCCACGCTCGCCACCTGGGACATCTGCCCAATGCGCGCGGAGTACATGTCGGTGAGCACCTGCCGGCAGCGGTTCGCGTAGCGGATCGCGTCCGGCTGGTCCGGGTCCGCTTCGAGGATGCCCTCGGCCGTGAGCAGCGCGCCGGAGTAGTCTCCCATGGCGTAGCGGTCCTTGATCTCGCGCAGCGCGCCGTCGAACTTGCCGAGCGGCAGCGCCGGAACGCCGAACTCGAGCGAAAAGCGCTCACCGTCGGGCACCCCGGAGTCGAGCCCGGAAGAGGGGGGCGGGGCGCGCTCCGTGTCGGGTTCGGGCAGCGGCTCTTCGCCCGCGGTTGGGGGAGCGGGCGGTAGCGAAGACAGCGCGTCGAGGTCGAGCTCGAGACCCGTGGCCGCAGACTCGGAGTTACGCGAGAAGGTGCCCGAGACCGGGTCGTCTTCGGCCGGGACCTGCATCATCCGCTTGGCGTGGACTTCCAGCGGGATATCCGGGATTTCGGTGACGCGATCGAAGATCGATTCGCCGGGCGCGAAGCCGGGTTGGGTGTCGTCGTCCCAGGTGACGTCCAACGGCTCCGCGTCGGATTTCGTGGAATCCGGAGGGGGCGTCGGGCCTGGACCTCGTTTTTCGGTCGTCATGCGCTTAGCCGCGGGCAACGACCCCCTTGAACATCCGCTGCGTGCGCTGGAGCTGCTCGACCTGCAAACGGACCGCGTTCAGGTCGCGGTCTTTCATGGCGCCGCGCGCGCGATCGACGGCGCTGCGCGCCTTGGCGATCGCGTCACGCCCGAAGTCGGCGGTGCCGACCACGCGCTCGATCTCGGGAAACAGCCGCTCGATCTCGGCGATCAGCGTCTCGGCCTCTTGCCTCACGCCTTCGAACTCTTCGTCGGCGCGTCGCTCGACCATGTAGTCCTTCGCGCCCGCCATCATCGCCTTGATCTCGTCCTGCGTCAGGCCGCTCGAAGCGGTGACCTGGATCGACTGGGCTTGCCCGGTGTCGAGGTCCTTGGCGGCGACGCTGACGATGCCGTCGGTGTTGATCTCGAACGTGACCTCGATCTCGACGTGGCCCTTGGGGGCGCGGCGCAGGCCGGTGAGGATGAACTCGCCGAGCATCTCGTTGTCGGCGGCCTGCCGGCTCTCGCCCTGCATGACCAGGATTTTCACGGCCGTTTGGTCGTCGCGGCTGGTGGTGAAGATCTTGGCGCGGCTGGTCGGGACGGTGGTGTTCTGAGGGATCAGCTCCTCGAAGTTACTGCCGAAGGTCATGATCCCGAGCGCGTGCGGGGTGACGTCCAGGAGGATCATGTCCTTCTTTTCCTGGACCAGCGCGGCGCCCTGGATCGCGGCGCCGACCGCCACGACCTCGTCGGGGTGCACGCTCTTGTTCGGTTCGCGGCCGAAGAAGGCGGCGACCGAGGTCTGTACCGCCGGCATGCGCGTCATGCCGCCGACCAGGATCACGTCCTCGATGTCGTCTACGTGCAGCCGCGCGTCCTCCAGCGCCTGGCGACAGATCTCGACCGTGCGGTCGACCAGGTCGTCCGTCAGCTTCTCGAGCGTATCGCGGGTCAGCGTGCGCTGGAGGTGGAGCGCCTCGTTCCTGCCGGTCGAGATGATGAAGGGCAGGTTGATTTCCGTCTCCTTCACGCTCGAAAGCTCGCATTTGGCCTTCTCGGCCGCGTCCCTGAGGCGCTGCAGCGCCATCCGATCCTGGCGCAGGTCGATCGTGTGTTCGCGCTGGAAACCGCTCACCAGCCAATCGATGATCCGCGCGTCGAAATCCTCACCGCCGAGGAAGGTGTCCCCCGTGGTGCTGATCACCTTGAACACGCCGGAAGAGCCGATCTCGAGGATGCTCACGTCGAACGTGCCGCCGCCCAGATCGTAGACCGCGACGGTCCGATCGAGGTCCTTACCGTAGCCGTAGGCGAGCGCCGCGGCGGTCGGCTCGTTGATGATGCGGATCACGTCCAGACCGGCGATCGTGCCCGCGTCTTTGGTGGCCTGACGCTGGTTGTCGTTGAAGTACGCGGGCACCGTGATCACTGCCTTGCGCACCGGCTCACCGAGGTAGTCCTCGGCGATGATCTTCATCTCTTGCAAGACGATCGAGCTGATCTCGGGCACGGAGTAGGTCTTGTCGCGCAGCCGGATGCGCACGTCGCCGTGGGGGCCCTCGTTGATCGCGTAGCTCGAGGTCAGGACCGCGTTCTTGACCTGGGGGGAGCTCCACTTGCGGCCGATCAGGCGCTTGGCTGCGTACACGGTGTTCTCGGCGTTGGTGATGGCCTGGCGCTTGGCGATGTGCCCGACCAGGCGTTTGCCGGCCTCCGTGACCGCAACCACGCTCGGAGTGGTCTTGTACCCGCCGCGGTTCGAGATCACCGCGGGCTGATCGCCCTCGAACACGGACACACAGGAGTTGGTGGTCCCGAGGTCGATACCGATGACGCGCTCCATGAAGCTCCTAATACTACGCGCCGCGCTTCAGGCGGCGGATGAGGTTGGTGATTGTATCATCCGAGGGCGCCAGCGTCTTTGCTCGCTCGAGCTCGGCGAGTGCGCTCTCGGTCATGTTCGCGGCGATGAACGCGCGCGCCAGCGTCACGCGAAAAGCGGGCTTGTCCGGGGCCTCGCGCACGGCGTTTCGAGCGTGCTCGATCGCTTTTTTCGCGTCGCCGCCGACCGAGATCAGGCAGTAAGCGATGCGGTCGTGCAGCGCCGGGCTCGGGTTGCCCGGGAGTGCGCGTGTGTAGGAGCGGAGCGCGTCGTGGAATCGCCCTTCGCGTTCTTCGTAGCTCGCTTGCTCGAGGTAGCGGTCCGACAGGTGCCGTTGCGCGCGGGTCTCGAGCTCGCGCAGCCGCCTGGAGAGCCGGTCGTCACCGGGAACGAGCGAGGTCGCGATGCGCAGCGAGTTGAGGGCGTCGGCCAGGTTATTTCGCCCGAGCTCCGCGTCGGCCTGCGCCACCAGCTCCTCGGCCTTTTTCCGGCGAGCGTCGAGCAGGCGCTCTTCGTAGCGCCGCTTGAGCTCCTGGACGGCGCGCTCACGCGCTTCCGGGCTGCTCGTGACGGGCGCGATCGGCGAGACCGGGGC
>JALYWZ010000471.1 GCA_030852505.1 Myxococcota bacterium
CCCGAACGGATCGTCGCCGGGCCAGAGGACGGCACTCCCCCGCACCAAACGGACGCATCAAGCCAGCACGCCCTACGGAGCCGAAGACAAGCGGACGCGTCACCCGGCGGGGGGTGGGCCCCGGCCGCCGCGAGCAGGCCCCGCCGACGAGCCGTAGCGGGCGCACAAAAGAGGAAGGCCCCAGCGCCGAAGCACCAGGGCCTTTCTTCGACCGTGCGTCGTGCGCCGGTCTTGCGTGGAGCGCGTCGTTTACTTGTCGGGTTCGACGACGATCTCGACGCGGCGGTTGTTGGCGCGCCCCTCTGCCGTCGCGTTGTCAGCGACCGGCCGCACGGAGCCGAGCCCCTTCGCCTGGATCTTGTCCGACGGGATCCCGCGGCTCACCAGGTGCGTGCGCACCGACTCGGCGCGCCTCTGGCTCAACACCTCGTTCGCAGAGGCGTTGCCGCGCGAATCCGTGTGGCCCTCGACGATGATGTTCTTGAAGCCCTGGTCCTTCAGCGCCTTCGCGACCTCATCGAGCTTCTGCGCCGCGATCGGCAAGAGCTCGTACTTGCCGGTCGCGAACAGCACCGCGCCCGACAGGGTGATCACGACGCCGCGCGACTCTTCCTTGACCTTGGCGATCTCGGCGAGGCTCGCCATCGCCGCCGCAGCCTTCTTCTCGGCTTCGGCGCGGGCCTTGCGTTCCGCCTCGAGCTCCTTCTTGCCCTGCTCGCTGGCGCGACGCTCTTCCTCGAGCTGCTCCTTGGTCTTCGCGAGCGAGCTGATCTGGGTCTTGCGGAAATCCTTGTCCGTCGCCTGGCGCTCGCGCTCGGCCTGGACCACTCCGGCCTGGGCCTCGGCGAGCAACGCCTTGCGATCGGCGATGTAAGCGAGATCGCGGCTGCGGGGGTCCGCGCCGTCGTCCTCGAAGGCCGCTTCGGCGCGGGCCAGCGCCTGCTTGGCGGTGTCGAGCTCGGCGGGCGCCAACTCCTGGGCGGGGCCGTGCGACGCGCGATCGTAGGTGGAGCGAGCCTGCACCAGCTCGGGCGGGGGTAGCGCGGTGCCGCAGCCGACGGCAAAGAGCAGCGAAACGGCGGGCAAGGGCAGCGACAGGCGGATCATTTGATGATGTTCTCCTTGATCTGGTCGATCTGCTCCTTCGCTTCCGCCGTGTCCTTGCGGGCCCGAGCTTGCTTCGCGAGCGCGAGGGCGAGGTCCGCATCGGCCTGAGCACGCGCGACCATGCGCGCGGCGTCTTCGTTCTCGCCGTCGCCGATCATGTTCTGCGCCTTGGTGAGCTCTTCGCGCGCCAGCTTCAGGTGCAGGGCGGCCTTCGGCTCGTCGTTGGCTCCGCCGACTTCGGCGCCTTTCACGGCTGCCTCCGCCTGTGTCATCTGATCGCGCGGAACCGCGGCGCCGCCGCAGGCGGTGAGTGCCAGGCACCCCGCAACCACGCTCAAGGAAAGGGTTTGTCTGAAGGATAGGTTGACCATCACGGACGCACATCAAAGCGCAAGGCGAGCCTCGAGTAAAGCTGTCCTGCAAAAGGCGACAGGGCGCCGCACACTCTTCCCCACCTGTGCGGGACCGCGCTTGCGCCGGCTTGCGATGCGCTTTTCTGGCGCGTTTTCTCGTTCGCTACGGCGCCAAATTTCTCGGCGCGTCGCTCGAGCCGTGAACGGCGAACACGCGCAGGCTGCGCCGAACCACCTCTTCCCGCGCCGGAGCGTATTCGGGGCAATCGAGCCGCAGGTAGCGGCGCCGGAGCGGGGCATCGACCAGGCCGCAGTGATGCGACAGCTCCGGATCCGGGTGCTCGTTCGGACGGAAATGCCGGCAGCTCAGGCACATGCGTTGGGTCGGGATCTGACCGCGTTCGACCAGCACGCCGATCATCTTGATCAGCGCCACCAGGAACACCTCCTGCTCCGCTGGCGACAGCACGTCGATCGCTGCCAGCAGGAAATCGGAGAAGCTCGCGGCCAGCTCGGCTTCGGCCTTGCCGGACGTCGTCAGCTCGAGCGCCACCGCCCGCGCGTCGTCTTTCGAGCGCGTCTTGCGCACGAGCCCCTTGTCCACGAGCGCACGCACCGAGTCGCTCGCCGTCGGCGCGCTGATACCGAGCTCCTCCGCCACCTGCGTCAAGCGCAAGGCTCGATCCCGCCCGCGCAACAACGCGAGGATCTGACCCTGCGTCGGAGTGAGCCTGCGCGCCCCCGCACCCGCCCAGGCCCTGCTCTTCATCGCCAGCCCGAGCTTGTTCAGCCCGATCGCCACCCGGGTCGCAATCGAATCAGAGTGATCCTCGAAGAACCCTTCCACAGTATTCGGGTACCGTTTTGGTATCCGCGCGGCAAGGTACCTTCATTGGGGGTCACTTCTGGTACTTCGCCTTCCACTCCGCGTAAGGCATGCCGTAGACGATCTCTCGCGCGTGTTCGTCGGCGAGCTCTTCGCCCCGCTCGGCAGCTGCTGCGCGGTACCATTTGGCCAGACAATTGCGGCAAAACCCGGCCAGATTCATGACGTCGAGGTTCTGCACGTCGGTGCGCTCCCGAAAGTGTTGAACCAGCTTGCGGAACACGGCGGCCTCGATCTCGGTGCGTTTGGCGTCGTCCATGGCCCAACAAAATTACTAGATGCCGAGGCCGCCGTCTCCCTGCTTCAGCGAGCAATCCCCGGCAGGCGCGCGAAGCTGAAGGCATCTCCCTCCACCTCGAAGGAGAGCTTGAGCAGCCCCTTCTCATCCGAAGCCCCTCCGACCCAGAGCTCGAACGCTCCCGGCTCCACACGCCGCTCCCCGAGCGCGTTGACGAGCGACAGCCGCTCGTGAGGGATCTCGAGACGCAGGCGTTCCGTCGCTCCCGCCGCGAGCGACACGCGTGCGAAAGCGACCAGCGTCTGGTTCGGCCAGGTGACGCTCGTGACCACGTCGTGGAGGTAGACCTGAACGATCTCGACGCCAGCGCGCTCGCCCGTGTTGGTGACATCCACCTCGAGCACGGCGCTTTCACCCGCCCCGAGCCGCGTCTCTGCCAGCTTCGGGTTCGAGTACGTGAAGGTCGTGTAAGACAGCCCGTGGCCGAACCGATAACGCGGCTCGAACGGCAAGTCGACGTAGCCCCCGTGACGGTTCCGGAGCTGGTTGTAAAAGACCGGGATCTGCCCCGCGTGCCGGGGAAACGAGATCGGCAGCTTGCCGCTCGGCGACCGATCTCCGAACAGGATCTCGGCGAAAGCCTGGCCGCCGAGCATGCCGGGGTTGAAGCACTCGAGAGCCGCGCGCGCTCGGCCGGCCGACGGCGGTAACACGAGCGGCTTGCTCCCGACCAACACCAGCACGAACGGCGTGCCGCTCTCGGCGACCGTGTCGATGAGCTCGCGTTGGCCACCGGGCAGCTCCAGCGTCGCCGTGCTACGCGTCTCGCCGATCTGGTCGAGGTGATCGCCGACCACGACCACGGCGAGCTCTGCGCCTTCGAGTGCGGCGCGTGCAGCGCCGAGGCCCGAGAGATCTCGGTCGTTGGCATTCACGCCGCGCGCATGCACGACTTCGACGTCGGGCGCGCGCCGCCGGATGCCGTCGAGCAGCGTGACGGTCAGCTCGCGTGGGTGCTTGCCGCGCTCCGGCGGGTATTGCGTGGCTCCGAGCGACCAGTCGCCGAGCTGCGACAGATCGTCGTCGGCGTTCGGGCCGAGCACGGCGAGCTTCTTCAGCTTCGCGGCGGCGAGCGGCAGGATCCCGTCGTTCTCGAGCAGCACGATGCTCTCGCGCGCTGCCCGCAAGGCGAGCTCCCGGTGCGCGGGACAGCCGATCACCTGCGCTTTCCGAGCGCGGTCCGGCCGCCGCGGGTTCTCGAATAGCCCGAGCTCGAACTTGAGCCGCAAGATCCGCCGCACCACGGCGTCGATCTCGCCCTCGTCGATCAGGCCGCGCTTCACGGCTTCCTGTGCGCCCTCGAAGAACCCAGGCGTGACCATGATCACGTCGTTGCCGGCGCGCACACCGATCACGCTCGCCTCGACCAGCGAGGGCGCGATCTTCTGACCCCAGAACAGGCGACCCACGTTGTCCCAGTCGGTCACGACGATCCCCGAGAAACCCCACTCGTCGCGCAACACCTCGGTCAGCAACCAGCGGCTCGCGGTCGACGGCAAGCCATCGATCGACTGATATCCCGTCATGAATGCGCGGCAGCCCGCGCGCGCGGCGCGCTCGAACGGCGGGAAAAAATACGAGCGCAGCTTGCGCTCGGAGAGATCGGCCTCGGCTGCGTCCAGGCCGCCCTGGGTCTCGGAATAGCCGGCGTAGTGCTTGGCGGTCGCGAGCACGCTGTCCGGATCCGCGAGCCCGTTGCCCTGATAGCCTTCGATCATCGCGGCGCCGAGCTCGCCGATCAGCAGCGGATCTTCGCCGAAGGTCTCACCCACCCTGCCCCAGCGCGGATCGCGCGCGATGCAGAGCACCGGCGAAAATGTCCAGTGCGCGCCCGTCGGCGCCATCTCCCGCGCGGTCGCTCGGGCCACCTCGCGGAGCAGCTCCGGATCGAACGAGCACGCCATCCCCAGCTGGGTCGGGAAGATCGTCGCTCCCCGTTGGAACGAGTGCCCGTGGATGCCGTCCTCGCCCACGAGCAACGGGATGCCGAGCCGCGTGGCGAGCGCGGCGTCGAGCCCCGGGTCGAGCGCCTCGTCGAGCAGGTGCAAGATCGATCCCGGCTGGTAGCGCTGGACCTGCCCGACCGGATCTTCCCGGCCGTCCACCTGCATCATCTGCCCGACCTTTTCGGCCAGCGTCATCCGAGACAGCAGATCTTCG
>JALYWZ010000472.1 GCA_030852505.1 Myxococcota bacterium
GTCGTGGACGACGCGATCGTGGTCGTCGAAAACGTCGAACGGCACGTGCGAGAAGGCAGAACGCGGATCCAGGCCGCGCTGATCGCCGCGCGCGAGCTGGTCGGACCGGTGCTGGCGATGACGGTGACTCTGGTCGCCGTGTACGCGCCGATCGGCTTTCAGGGCGGCCTGACGGGCGCGTTGTTCTTGGAGTTCGCGATCACGCTGGCCGCCGCGGTCGTGGTCTCGGGCATCGTCGCGGTCACGCTGTCGCCCGTGATGAGCTCGCGCTTCGTGCAGGAGCACGGCCACGAGAACCGCCTGACCCGGCTCGTGAACCGCGGCTTCGACTCGGTGAAGCGCAGCTACGCGCGGATGCTCGACGGCGCGCTGTCGATTCGCTGGGCCGTGGTCGCTGCCTCGGCGATCGTGACGCTCGCGGCCTGGCCGCTCTACGAGCACTCGCGGCGCGAGCTCGCTCCGGTCGAAGATCAGAGCCACATCAGCCTGTTCATGCAGTCCGCGCCGGACGCCTCGCTGCCGGCGACGAACCGCGCTTCGCTCGACGTGGTGAAGGCGATCGAGGCCTTCCCCGAGGCGCGCTTCATGTGGTCTCTGACGGCCAACTGGGGTGCGTTCGGCGGACTGGTGGCGAAAGACTGGAAAGAGCGCGAGCGCTCGACCGAGCAGATGTACGGCGAGGTTTATCACGCCGTGTCGCAGATCCCGGGGCTCCAGGTGTTTCCGCGTCTGGACCCGCCGCTGCCGACACCCGGTCAGTACGACGTGGAGCTCGTGCTCGCGAGCGACGCGCCGCCGAAGGAGCTGCTCGCCAGCGTGATGCCGATCGTGGGGGCGGGCTGGCAGAGCGGGAAGTTCCTGTACGTGGACACCGATCTGAAGATCGATCTGCCGGAAGCACGGGTCGTCATCGACCGCGAGCAGGTGGCGGATCTCGGTCTGGACCTGGCGAGCGTCGGACAATCGCTCGGAACGCTGCTGGGCGGTGGCTACGTCAACCGCTTCAACTACTTCGACCGCAGCTACAAGGTGATCCCGCAGATCGGAGAGGCCGACCGCGCGACCGTCGGGCCGTTGCTCGATTTGAAGATCAAGACCCCGGGTGGCGAGCTGGTCCCGGTCTCCACCTTCACCAGCATCGAGACGGCGGTGGCTCCGCGGCAGCTCACGCGCTTTCAGCAACGGAACGCGGTGCGCGTGTTCGGCGGCGTGAAACCCGGCGTCACCAAGGAAGAAGGGTTGTCCGTGCTCGAGGCGGCGGCGGCGAAGGTGCCGACCGTGCAGGCGGACTACGCTGGCGAGTCCCGGCAAATCCGCCGCGAAGGCTCGGCGCTGACTACCACGCTCGGGTTTGCCGTGATCCTGATTTACCTGGTGCTGGCTGCTCAATTCCAGAGCTTCCGCGACCCGCTGATCGTGCTGCTCGGTTCGGTACCACTCGCGATCTCCGGAGCGCTGGTGTTCAGCTATCTGGATCTCACCACACTCAATATCTACTCACAGGTCGGACTCATCACGTTGGTGGGCTTGATTGCGAAAAACGGCATCCTGATCGTGCAGTTCGCGAACACGCTGCAAGAGCAGGGCATGGCCAAGCTCGACGCGCTGCGGGAAGCCTCGCTCACGCGCCTCCGGCCCGTGCTGATGACCTCGGCGGCCACGGTATTCGGGCACTTGCCGCTGGTGTTCGTGTCCGGGCCGGGCTCCGAGGCGCGCAACAGCATCGGCACGGTGTTGGTGTCGGGCATGACGATCGGCACGCTGTTCACGTTGTTCGTGGTGCCGGTCTTCTACTCGCTGATCGCCGCACAGCACCGGCGTGAAGAGGAGGACACGGGCTCTTCGCCGGCGGCGAGTGCCGGTGTCGAATATTCAACTACTTGACTGCTCCCGGTCTCCGTGAGACTCGGCCTTGCCTCGAGAGGGAAAGGACTGGTCCATGAAGAGGGAAATCGTTCTGGTCGCAATCGGGCTCGGCGTGAGCGCCTGCGCGGGTGAAGTCGTCGAGTCCGAGGAGATGGCCGCCACCGAAACCGCCGCGTGCAAGAAGGAGTTCACGCTCTCCAGCCCATCGTTCGAAGACGGGGAGCCGTTGCCCTACGAGAGCACCTGCGAGGGGCAGCCGTTCGCGTCGGGCATCACACCGAAGCTCCACTGGTCGAAAGCGCCAAGGCGGACCAAGAGCTACGCGCTGGTGCTGAAGGACACGAGCCTCGTGGAGACGACGCCGAACCGTGCGTTCCACTGGGTGGCTTGGGACATCCCGAGCTCGGTCACGTCGCTGCCGAGAGGCCTCGAAAGCGTGCAGTTCCCGAAGAAGCTGAAGGGCGGGCAGCAGCGCTCCAGCCGCACGGCAGCACCGTATGCCTATTTCGGACCCTGCCCCGCCTGGGAGAACCTGTGCAGCGACGGCGCCGTCCCACGAGCCAACGACAGCTACGCCTTCGTGGTCTATGCGTTCGACAGCGCGACGCTCGCGTTGCCTCCGCACGATCCGGCGTTTACGAACCCCGCGCGCGAGCTCGCGGCGTTTTTCGAGTCCGCGGCGATCGACTCGGCGGAGCTGACGTTCACGTCCGACGCACGGCCGAGCTCGTTCTCGAGCTGCCCGTAGGCGCGCTGAGGAGACGTCAACGCGGGGTTGCGGATCGGCGCAACCCCGCCTAGCCCCTACTTCTTGAGCTGCAGCATCGCCTTGGCGATCGAGCCGTGCTTCGACAGGTCGAGCGTGGCGATCGGAACGCCGCGGGAGGTGAGCACGGCTTCCTTGGCGACGGCGTTGTTCGAGATCAGGCCGGCCAGCGCCGCGACCTGCTGTTCGTCGCCGAGGCCGAGCGCGGGGCAGCCGCCCGGCAACGAGCATTGCTGCGGTGAACGGCAGAGCTCGGGCGCGTAGGCGATGGAGATGACGACGGTCGCGTCCTGTCCGTTCGAGAGCCGGAGCCTGAGCTGGCTCTGGTCTTCCGGAGCGATCTTGACCGGGACGCAGGTGAACTCGTCGGAGCCCCAGGTGCTGGGCTCGTAGGCGCGTTCGCTCCAGGCGTAGGGGATGCCGGTGGGAGAGCTCGTGCTGGCGGAGGGAGCCGTGCCGGCGGTGGCCGCTGTCGGGGGCGGAGCAGGCGGTGGTAGCGGCTGGCGCGCGCCGAGCGGGACGTTGAGGCGCTGCGAGAGCGCGTACTCGAGCTCTTCGAGCTCGCTCTCGAGCTTCCGGTGGATCGTGCCGTCTGGGCGAACCAGGTAACCCGACGGCGTGAGCACGACGTGGCCGTTGGATTCGACCGTGATCGCGATGAACGAGGCGAGCGCGTCGTTCGACTCGTGCGCGTGTGAACGGATCTTGGTGCTGAACGCCGCGTCGTTCTTCTCGAGCACCTGATACTTGTTCGCGGACAGCACCTCCTGGACGGCGTCGTAGGTGGGCTTGGCGCCCGCGCTGCCTGGCGGGATCTGGTAAGCCCGCGCCGGTTGCCAGCGGTTGCAGCCGAGGGTCAGGACCGGGGTGAGGAGTGCGAGCGAAGAGGCGAAAAGGAGGTTCCGCAGTGCGCGGCGCATACCCGGCAAAGTAGGTGACCGGTTCCAAGGAGGTCAAGCGGGGCTGAGAAATTCACGATCGCCCGAGATTCTCCCAAGATTTCTGGGGCCGGGCGTGCAAAAACTCGGAGCCATGCAGGGCAAGATCCTGGCCAACCGCTTCCGGCTCGAGGAGCAGCTGGGCAAAGGAGGCATGGGGTCGGTCTGGATCGCGGAGCATCTGACGCTGCGCTCGAAGGTCGCGGTCAAGCTGATGGACCCGTCGATCGCCGCGTCCGAAGAGGGGGCCGACCGCTTCCGGCGCGAGGCGCAGGCCGCCGCGTCGCTGCGCAGCACCCACGTCGTGCAAGTGCTCGACTACGGCGTCGACGAGGGCATGCCGTTCCTGGTCATGGAGCTGCTCCATGGCGAGAACCTGGGGCGTTGCCTCGAGCGCGAGCAGCGGCTCTCGCCGGAGCGCACGCTGCAGATCATGACGCAGGTGGCACGCGCCGTGGGACGCGCGCACACGGCGCAGATCATTCACCGCGATCTGAAGCCGGACAACGTGTTCCTCGTGCAGGAGGACGGGCACGAGCTCGTGAAGGTGCTCGACTTCGGGATCGCGAAGACGCGCGAGCCGAGCTTCGGCGGGCTGCAGACGCGCACCGGGATGACGATCGGCACGCCGTATTACATGAGCCCCGAGCAAGCCGAGGGGAAGAAGGAGGTCGACCATCGCACCGATCTGTGGGCGATGGCCGTCATCACCTCGGAGTGCCTGACCGGTGCCCGGCCGTTCAGCGGTGAGACCTGGGGCGAGCTCTTGCTGAATATCTGCGCGCGGCCGATGCCCGTTCCGTCTGCGCAGGGGCCGGTTCCTGCGGGTTTCGACGGCTGGTTTGCCAAGGCCACGAACCGAGACATCGAGCAGCGCTTCAACTCCGCGCAGGAGCAGGCCACGGCGCTCCAAGCGTGCATCGAGCAAGGCGTGGCACCGGCGGTCGTTACGGGACGGCAGTGGGGCCAGAAGGGGGCCACGGTCGTGCACAGCGGACCGATCATCGGCTTGCCTCCGGCGCAGGGGTCGGCGCCGTTCCCGGCTGCCAACACCGGGCCGGGTCACGCGCTCGACGTGAGCGGCACTGGCGAAGCGCGACCACGCAAGCTCGGGCTTCCGCTCACCGTCGCGGCGATCGCGTTCGTGGTGCTCGGCTTCGGAGCGACGGCGCTCGGGATCGGCGCCATGAAATGGTTCGGAGGCCGCACGGAGCCGTCCGCGAG
>JALYWZ010000070.1 GCA_030852505.1 Myxococcota bacterium
CACCCCGGGGGACGCGAAAGCGTGGATCCGCCTGGCACCGGATCCGGCGGACGCCGAACGGGTCGTCGCCTTCATCTGTTTTCTGGGAGCGCAACCGTTGCTTCAGCAGGCGGTGCCGAGCGCGCCTCGCTCGAACGGTGAGCAGCTCGCGCTGGCCGCCGCGGAGGCGCTGAACGGACTGCGCGTCCGGCTACCGCCCGTCCAGAACGAGCCACGGCGGCCCGCCGCTCGCGAGCCGAGCACCCGAGCACCGCTCACCCCGATCGCGCGGCACGAACCGGTTCCGGTTCCGAAACGCTTGGTGGACAGCCTGGTGCTCGGCCCGGGCATCGTCCGCAGCTTTCCGGATTTTCCGACCACGCTGGGCGTGTCGGCGCGAGGCACGCTCGGCATCGTGCCTTCGCTCGGGCTCGTGATCGACGTGTTCGTCCCCGCCACTACAGGAGAGCTCGCGAGCGACGCCGTCACGGCACAGCTCCGGACGGCCTGGGTGCGCGTCGGCCCGCGCCTCGGCTGGGAGCTCGGGGATTTCGAGCTATCCGTGGCGGCGCTCGCGGGTCCCGCGTTCACGTGGGCCACGGCCGTTGCCGCTCCGCCGCGTCAGGGCACCGCCGACGTGTCCGCGGGCGCGATCCTGACGCTCGGTGCTTTCCTCCAGTACCCGGCGCACAGCGCGCTGTTCGGCGCAGCTTCGGTGTCCGGCTCCGCGTTGTTACCGGCGCCGCGCGTGGAGCTGGCCGACGAGGGGAGTGCGCCGCGAGGCTATTTCCCGCTGGACGCCTCGCTCGGACTCGGTGTTCGCTGGGGTGGGTGAACCGGTTCGCGCCCGAGGTCAAAGTTGCGCGAGTGACCTCGCCTGAAGAGCCTCGTTCCGTGAGCGCCGTCGAGCAGCTGCAGCGCGTGCTCCGCGTGCTGCGCCCGGTGCTCGACATCGTGAGCTCGCCGGTCGAGGACGGAGCGGCGCCTGCTTGGTGCGAGCGGCGCGGGTGGTCGGAATTTCTATCGTCACTCAGCGGCGACGAGCTCGACGCTTGTGAAACGACGGGGCTCGAGTCGCGCATCCTCGAGCTCCGCCGCGCCCCCGAGGATTTTCGCGGGCTGTTTGCGGGGGTGCGAAGCGTGACCCGGTTACCCGGGCTCGAGGTCGCACCGCTCTCCGTGCCGGCGGAGGCGCTCCGCGGCGTCCCAGCCCGCAAACGCGAACAGCTTCGGACGTTGTTGGCTGCCCTGGCACCTTCCGCGACGCGCGCCCAGCGGATCGTCGACGTCGGAGCAGGCAGCGGCCACTTTTCGCGACTCTCGGCGGAGCTTTTTCAGCGGCGGACGCTGGCCCTCGACCGCAACGCGGCGCTCGTCCGCAACGGTCGCGAACGCAGCCGGCAACGCTCGCACGCCGTCGGTGCGCTCGCCGTTGACTTCGTGACCGCAGATCTCACGCGAGAGCCGTTGACGCTCAGGGCCTCCGATCTGGCGGTGGGACTGCATGCTTGCGGCGAGTTGGGAGACCAGCTCGGGCAAGCCGCTGCCGAAGCCGGCTGCCAGCTCGCGCTCGTCTCCTGCTGTTTGCAGAAAATTCAGGCCCCGGAACGCGTGGCGCTCTCGCGTGCGGCCAGCGGATTTCGGCTCCGGAAGGCCGACCTCGGACTCACCAACCTGACGCTACGGCCCGACGGCGTTGAAGCGTCCCTCGCAGAAAACCTGCGCGCGCGCGAAGCGAGGCTCGCATTGCGGCGCCTGCTGAGGGCGCGGGGGTTCGACGTCCGTCCCGGCGAGGAGATGCGCGGCGTGAACCGGCGCCGGGCGCACGCGGGGTTTCGAGAGCTCGCAGCGCGCGTCCTCGAAAGCCGCGGTCTGGCACCGGCCACCGACGCCGAGCTCACTTTACACGGAGAAAACGCGCGCACGGAGCAGCTCGCGATCCGCCGATTCTCCTTGCCGCGCCATCTGCTGTCGCGACTCGTCGAGCTTGCGGTGGTGTGGGACCGCGCCGCATTACTCGAAGAACACGGCCTCGCCGTCCAGGTCGTGCAGCTCTTCGACGCTGCGGTGACTCCGCGGAACACGCTGCTCTTGGCCGAGCAGCGAGCCTGAGCGTGTTTCACTGCGGCGGCGAAAACCGCCCGCACAAGCTGGCAATCACGGCCACGAGCTCGCTCGAGGGTGCGGGCTTGGAGACGTGGGCGCTGAAGCCGGCCCGCAGCGCCGTGGCGCGATCTTCGCCGCGGGCGTAGGCGGTGAGCGCGACGACGGGGAGCTGCGCGCCGATCGCGGCGAGGCGCGCTCGGACTTTGCGGATCAGGGAGAAGCCGTCTTCGCCGGGCATGCCGATGTCGGAGACCATCAGGTCGGGGAGCTCGCCTTCGAGCCGGGCCAGGGCGGCCTCGGCGGTGTCGACCGCTTCGATCTTGGCTCCCGCGCTGGTGAGGAGCTGCTCGGCGACTTCTCGACTGTCGTCGTCGTCGTCCACCAGCAGGATCCGCAACCCCTCGAGCTCCTGCCGGCCGCCGCGGCCCAAAAGCGACGTGGGCGTGCGGCGCTGGGACTCGGCCGTGGCGTTGCTGGCCGACTTCAAATAGATGCGGAACGTGGCGCCGCGGCCCGCACCGGCGCTCTCGGCCTTGACCTCTCCGCCGTGGAGCTCGAGCAGGTGCTTGACGATCGCCAGGCCCAGGCCGAGCCCGCCGTAGCGGCGCGTCATGCTGCCCTCGGCCTGACGGAAGCGATCGAAGATGTGGGGTAGGACGTCCGGGTCGATGCCGCGGCCGTTGTCGGTGACGACCAGCGAGACGACGCCGTCACTCGACAGGCGCATGTCGATCGAGCCGTCGGACGGCGTGAACTTCACGGCGTTGCTCAGCAAGTTCCAGACGACCTGTTGCAGCCGCCAGGCGTCGCCGATCACCGTGTAGTTGCCGGGTTCGACGCTGAGCCCGAACTGGATGTTCTTGGCGCGGGCGGTCGGCTCGACGGCGTCGCGCGCCAGGCGCACCACCGACTCGAAATTCAGGGGCTCCATCTGCACGTGGAGCTTGCCGGAGATGATCCGGCTGACATCGAGCAGGTCGTCGATCAGCTGCGCTTGAGCGCGCGCGTTGCGGTCGATGGTCTGGAGCGCGTGTCGAGATTTTTCCTCGGTCAGGGTGCCGCTCTTCAAGAGCTCGACCCAGCCCGAAATCGCGTTCAGCGGCGTGCGCAGCTCGTGCGAGACCACGGCGAGGAAGTCATCCTTCACGCGATTGGCTTGCTCGGCGCGGGTCCACCCGTCCTGGGCGTGCGCGAGCAAGCGTTCGCGGTCCGCGTTGAGCGCGCTCAGCCGCTGCCGCTCGGTCTGCAGGTCTTCGTAAAGCCGTCGCGCCCGGCTCAGCCCGCCGACGCGAGCCAAGAGCTCCGCCGGGTCGTACGGTTTGGTCAGGTAGTCGTTGGCGCCCGCCGACAGGGCCTCGACGATGTCGGCCTGGTTGCCCTGCACCGTCAGCATCAGGATCGGCAGGGTCGCTTCATCGACGCTGCTCCGGAGGAAGCGACAGATCTCGAGGCCGCTCATGCCCGGCAACTGTCCGTCGAGGATCAGGATGCTCGGGCCCCCGTGGGTCGAGCGCCGCTCGAGCATCGACGGCCCGTCCGGGAACACTTCGATATCGAACCCGTGGAGGGCGCGCTTCACGACCTCCGCCTCGAGCGGGCTGTCCTCGACCAACCAAATGCAATGGCGGCGGTGCGACGGCGGGGCGGTCTCCAATCCGCTGCCGAGCCTAGCTGACCGCCGAAGTCAGGGGATGAGGAATTTTGCCCAGTCACTCCACGGGTTTTGATTCCCTCGTGGTTTCCGGCGAGCTGAGGTAAATAGCGCGAGTGAAAGAGTTGCTCGTCGTCGATGACAGCAAGGTCATGCGCGACATGGTCGTGGCCTGCCTGCGCGGCATCTCGGACGCCCGGTTCACTCAAGCGGCCAGCGGCCTCGAGGCCATCGAACGCCTGTCTCTCGGCCGGTTCGACCTGGTGGTCCTGGATTTGAACATGCCGGACATCTCCGGGATCGAGGTGCTGGAGTTCGTGCGGTCCCAGGACAACCTGAAGACACTACCGATCGTGGTGGTGACGACCCGGGGGGACGAGGCTTCGCGCGCCAGCGCCCTGGCGGCGGGCGCCACGCTGTTCATGACCAAGCCGTTTACGCCCGAAGCGATCGTCGCGGAAGCGCAACGCTTGCTCGGCGCCGGGGCTTGACCGAGGTGGTCGAGGGCGGCTTTCAGGAGTTCGTCGCCGCGTACGTGCTGGAGGCCGAGGAACACCTCGAGACCGCGACCAACCAGCTGCTCTCGATCGAGACCGCGTTGCGCTCGGGCGGCGCCAACCTCAAGGGCCTCCGCGAGGCGTTCCGTTCGCTCCACACCATCAAGGGGCTGTCGGCCATGGTCGGTGTCGAGCCGGTCGTGAGCATCGCCCACCGGATGGAGACGCTGCTAAGGTCCTGCGATCGACGCTCGGCGAGGCTCCCCGTCGAGTCGATCGACGTCTTGCTCGGGGGGTTACGCGCGATCCGCAGCCGGGTCCGCGCTTTCGGCGAGGGCAAACCGGTGCCCTTACCCGAGCCGGAGCTGCTTCGCGCGCTCGACGAGCTGGACGACGAGCACGAAGCGGACTTACCGGAGATCCCGCCGCTCGAGCTCGAGCCGGCGCTGGCGAGCAAGCTCGGAGCGCTCGAGGTCGAGCAGCTTCGCGCCGGGCTCGCCGACGGGCAGCGCGCGGTGCGGGTGGATTTCAACCCCTCGGTCGAGAAATCCGCGCGCGGTGTGACCATCAACCAGGTCCGCGAGCGCGTACAGCAGCTCGGCGAGCTGGTGAAGGTATTCCCGACCTCCAAGCCCCCGAGCGGCGATCAACCGGGCGGGCTCGCGTTCGTGATCGTGCTGCTCACCCGCGCGCCCGATGCGGCCGTCGCGGAGGCGGCGAGCGTGGAGTCCGACGCCGTTCAGCTCTTGGCTTCGCCGCCGACTCGTGAGGCGCTGCTCCAGAGCAGGCAGCGGGCGCTTGGCGAGCTCGACGCCAACAACCCCGCGAACGAAGAGCTCGCCGCTCCGCAGCGAGGCGTGGTGCGCGTCGAGGTGTCGCGGCTCGACGAGACGGTCGACGGCCTGTCGGCGCTGATCGTCACGCGCTTCCGGCTTGCGCGGGCGGTGCGCGCGCTGCGCGATCAGGGCGTGGACACGCGCGAGCTCGAAGAGATCGTGGGTGACAACGGGCGGCAGCTCCGGAACCTGCGCGCGGCCATCTTGCGCGTGCGCATGGTGCCGGTCTCCGAGCTCCTCGATCGCATCCCGCTGATCGTCCGCAGCCTGAAGCGCAGCATGAACCGCCTGGTCGAGCTCGACCTGGACTCGGGCGGGACCGAGGTCGACAAGGCCGTCGCCGAGCGGCTGTTCCCTGCGCTCGTGCACTTGATCCGCAACGCGGTCGATCACGCGATCGAGACGCCGGACGAGCGAGCACGCCGGGGAAAGCCCCAGGAAGGGTCGATCCGGGTCGAGTGCACGAACCGCTCGAACCGCTGGCTCGAGATGCGGATCAGCGACGACGGCCGCGGCATCGACGCGGAAGCCGTGGCGCGGCGCGCCGGCGTGCCGGTGCCTTCGACCTCGGCGGGTCTCATGGCCTTGATCTGCCGCTCGGGGCTGAGCACGCGGGACGTCGCGACCACGACCAGCGGGCGCGGGATGGGCATGGAGATCGTCGAGCGCATCGTGACGCAGCAGCTCGGCGGCGAGCTCTCGCTGTCGACCGAGTTCGGCAAGGGCACGACGTTCACGCTGCTCGTGCCGCTGACCATCACCGTCGTAGACGCCTTCTCCTTCATCAGCGGCGGCCAGCGCTTCGTGACTCCGGTCGCCACCGTCGAAGAGATCGTGGAGCTGGATCGGGCGACGCTCGAGGGCCCGACGCTGTCCGGGAAGTCCGCCGTCAAGCTGATGGCGCGGCGCGGGCGGACCGTTCCGGTGCTGTCGCTGGCCGAGGTATTTCGCATACCGGCGCCCGACACCGAGGCAAAAGCCCTGATCGTGCGCTCGGGCGACGAGATCGTGGCGTTCTCGATTGACCGCATGCTCGGGCAGCAAGAGATCGTGGTCCGGCCGCTAAACGACTCCCTGGTCAAGGTCCCCGGAGTTTCGGGCGCGACCGATCTCGGGGACGGAAAGCCGACGCTGGTGCTCGATCTGATCTCGCTCGGAAGCCGACTTGGAGAACGCGGAGGACTTCACGCATGAGCGCGTTGTACGTGGTGTTCGTGGTGGGCGGCGCAGAGTACGCGCTGCCCGCATCGGTGGTGCTCCAGCTCGAGCCGTTCCAGGGCGCGACGCCGGTTCCGGGCACGCCCGACTACGTCGCAGGGATCGTGCAGGTGCGCGGTCACGTGATCCCGGTCATCGATCTGAGCCGGCTCTTTGGCCGGGGGGCACTCACCCCGACGTTCGATACGCGGATCGTGGTCACCGAGCGCGGCGGGCGCCGCGTGGGGCTCCTGGTCGAAAAGAGCCGTGAGGTGCTGCGCGTCGAGCCGGCCTCGCTGCAGGCGACGCCCGGTGTCATCGAAGAGAACTCCCGCGGCTTCGTCGAGGGGCTGGCTCAGATCGGCGCGCGGACGCTGATGCTGATCAGCTTGAGCAAGGTGATAGGAGAGGACGAGTTGAATGTCGAATCCCCAAAGCATCTCGAACCCGGTTCCAGCGGCGTCCTCGAGCTCCCCGGCGCAGTCGCTGCGGGCGTCGCTCGAAACGATGGCGTCGCTCGTCCAGAACACTGAAGAGACGCTCGGGCGGCTGGTCTCGACGAGCAACGAGAGCGCTGCACAGCGCGAGCAGACCCGCTCGGCGCTGGAGGCGATCGCCGCGGCCTTGCAGCAAGCCGCGACGGCAGTGCAGAGCCTCGCGGCCGATCAGACCACGGTGGGCGTGGCCACCCAGACCTTGCAGAAGGGCGGCGAGGAGACGAGCGCTGGCCTGCGGGAGCTGGCTGCCTCGATCGGCTCGGTGCGCTCGGACACGGCGGCCCTCGTCGGCTCGGCCGAGTCGCTGACCGAGCTGTTCGGTCGCACGTCCCGCTCCGCCAAGAGCGTGAACAGCAACGCCGAAGAGCTCGCCGCCGCGAGCGAGGAGCTGCAGGCGACGATCTCCGGCAGCTCGAACGTGCTTGCCGAGATGGCGCAGCGCGGGACCAGCGCGGCCGCCACGGTCGAAGAGGTGGCGGCGACGATCGAGGAGATGTCGAAAGGCATCGGCGGGTTGGCCAAGGACGCCGACGTCATCTCCGGTAAGATGGGCGAAGTGGCCGGCGCGGCCGCAGCGCTGAGCGAGAGCCTCGGAGAGACGGCACGAAGCACGACGGAGATGTCCGCCTCGGTGGACTCGGTGACGGCCGCGGTGGAAGAGT
The DNA here is from genome assembly GCA_030852505.1 of Myxococcota bacterium. Taxonomy (GTDB): domain Bacteria; phylum Myxococcota_A; class Polyangia; order Polyangiales; family Polyangiaceae; genus PMG-095. Next base: position 7,426 of record JALYWZ010000070.1, read on the forward strand.
CGTCGCGCTCGGTCAAGACCCTGGCCGAGAGCGCCAAGGCGATCGAGACCGCGAGCGCTGAAACGGCCGGCACGCTCGCCGAAATCGCCGCTTCCGTCGAAGAAGTGGCCGCGACCTCCGCCAAGAACGCGAACACCATCGACGGCAACGCGGCGTCGATCGAGCAGCTCGCGCGCTCCTCTCAGCGAGTGGCGCAGAGCATCCGCGAGATCAACACTCTCGCCGAGACCAGCGCCAGCGCCTCGAGGCAGCTCGAGGAGAGCGCGCGCCGGATCGCAACCCGCGGCGAGGACGCGCGCAACCTCGGCGAACGCGCGGGTGTCAGCGCCAAGGAAGGCGGGGCCACGGTCGCCAAGTCGATCCGCGGCCTCGGCACGATGCGAGCGGCGATCGAGTCGTCGGCGACCGTGATGCAGGACATGGGCAAGCGCGCCGAGCAGATCGGCGACATCGTCCAGACCATCAACCTGATCGCGGATCGTACCAACCTGTTGTCGCTGAACGCCAGCATCGAGGCCGCACGGGCCGGCGAGCACGGCCGGGGCTTCGCGGTCGTCGCGGAAGAGATCCGGATCTTGGCCGACCGCGCCGCGACGGCGAGCTCGGACGTCGCCAAGATCATCCGCGAGCTGCAAAACGCAGCGCGTGAGGCCACGGCCAGCACCGCCGGCAACCTGCGCATCGCCGACGACGGCGTACGCCTCGCCAACGACGCCGAGGTCGCCTTGAGCTCGATCGTCGACGGCGTACAACAGCTCGGACAGGCCGTACGCGAGATCTCCGGGGCGGCCTCGGAGCAGGTGACGGCGGCAGCGGCCCTCGGCCAGGCCACCGCCAAGGTCCGCGAGCATAGCCACCAGATCGCGACGGCGGCCGACGAGCAGGCGCAAGCCACGCAGGTGATGGTCCGGGCGGCGAGCGAGATGCGCACGATGGCGCGCGAGACCACGCAGGCCACGGCCGAGCAATCGCAAGCGCTGCGCAACGCCGTGCGAATGAACAAGCAGCTGACCTCCGGGGTCGAGCAGGTGGCGCGCTCGGCGGCCGAGCAGTCCGCGGCCACGGCTGACATTGCGCGCCTCGCGATTCAGATGCGGAACGCCACGAAGCTCAACGCGCTCGCCATCCAGGAGCAGACCAAGAACGTCGAAAAGCTCTCGGTTTCGGCGCAGGAGGTGCTGCGCTACATCGAACGCACGGTATCGGGCCTGTCCGAGCAGGCGAACGGCGCGCGCGAGGTGGCGAAGGCCATGGACGCCGCGAGGAAAGAGGCCGCGCTCACGGCGCGCTCGATCGCCGAACAGAACCACGGCAGCGCACAGATGGCGAAAGCCGCCAAAGAAGTGGCCAAGCTCGCGGCGCAGGTGAATTCTTCGTCTACCGCGCAGCGCAACGACATGGCAGAGGCAGCCCAGCTCACCGAGAAGCTGCAGCTGTTCACGCGCCAGACCGCGCGGGCGCTCTCCGAGCAGACGCAGGCCGTGGACAGCCTGGCGGAAGAGAGCTCGCGCCAGGTGGCTGCGCTGAAGAGCGTGGCCGTCTCCAGCCAACAGCAAGCCGTGGCCAGCGGGCAGCTCGTGAGCGCGCTGTCGCAGGTGAAGGTGCGACTGGACGAGCTGATGAAAACCAGCATGGACCAGAGCAAGAGCTCGAGTGCGCTGCTCGATGAGCTCCGCGGCAGCGCACAACAGCTGGCGCGCCTTCGCCAGCTGCAGACCGACCAGAAACAAGCCGTGGCCGAGCTCGTCGAACCGGGTTTCGGCCAGGGATGACCCTGCTCACGTCTCCGGACGAAAAAGCCGCGCTGGCCGAGGTCGAGCGCTTCGCAGAGCCGGGCGCGGCCGCCACCCAGCGCCTGATCGAGCTCTTGTCGCACCGTAGCTGGACGGTGCGCCGAGCCGTCGTCGCCGCGCTCTCGCGAGGAAACGCGGAGTCGCTCGCGCGCAGCGTGGCCGCGTTGATCGAGCAGCGCTCGAGCGAGCCGCTCGTGGCGGGGCTGGTAGACGCGCTCTCGGCAGCATCGCCGGAGGCCGATCCATTGATCCGCGCCTTGCTTCTGGATCGGCGCCCGCCCGTGCTCTGCGACGCGATCCAGATCATCGGCCGGCGGCGTGATCGCGAGTCGGCGGCGCGCGTGACCGAGCTCACCGAGCACGAAGACGACAACGTCGCGCTGGCGGCCGTCGAGGCGCTCGGCCGGATCGGCGGCACCGAGGCCGTCGAGCGCCTGATCGGACTCGCCGAGAGCGGCAATTTCTTCCGCTCGTTCCCGGCGATCGAGGTGCTCGGGCGCTCGCGCGATCCGCGGGCGCTACCCGCGTTGCGCAACCTGCTCCAGCAGCCGCTGTACGCGCCGGAAGCCGCCCGCGCGCTCGGGCGGCTCGGCAGCCCGCTAGCCGTGCCCGCCCTGGTCAAGGCCATGGAGACCGGCTCGGAGTCGCTGTTGCGGATCGGCGCGCGAAGCCTGGTGGCGCTCGACGACAGCGAGGAACACGGCGGTTCCACGGTGGGGCGCGCAGTCGCGGAGCACGCCGGGCCGTCGCTCCGCGCGCGCGTGACCCGCGCGCTCTCGGACGCGGACGAGCAAGAGTCGATCGCGCTCGGGCGCGTGCTGGTTTGGCTGGCGAGCGAGGAGAGCATCGATGATTTCGTGCGCTTGCTCGTCGGCCGCGAAGAGGTGTCGGCGCTCGCGCTGGCCGGCCTGGCGAAGCTGTCTGCGCTGGGCGATCAGCGAGTCTTGGATTGCCTGGTGCAAGGTGACAGTGAGCTGCGCGCTCGCCTGCTCCCGGCCATGATGGGGATCACGGCCGCGGCCGGCGCGATCCTACTGTGTCTCGACGACGAGCAGGCGGCGGTGCGCACGCTCGCCTGCCACGCGCTGGCACGCAGCCGCGAACGCGCAGCCGTACCGCGCTTGTTCGAGCTGCTTTCGGATCCCGATCTCGGCGTCGTGCACGCGGCGGTCGGAGCGATTCAGTCGCTGGGCAGCGAACAGACGGAACAGCTCGCGCTCGCCGCGGTGCGGTCTCCGGAGCTCGGCGTCCGGCGCGCGGCGTTGCGGATCGTCACGTATTTCGGCTACGACGCGACGTTCGAGCTGTGTCTCGAGGCTCTCGAGAGCGAGGACGAGCGCCTGCGCGACATCGCGATCGCGGGACTTCCGGCGCTGGAAGAGCCGCGCGTTCCGGGGGTGCTGGTGCGGGCCGCAGAGAGCCCGTCGGAGCGCACCCGCGCCGCCGCAGTGCGCGCGCTCGGGCACGTCCCCAGAACCAGCGAGACCGAGGCGCTCTTGATCGCGTCGCTCGACGACAGAGACGCGTGGGTCCGCTACTACGCGTGCCAGTCGCTCGGGCGGCTCGGGAGCGTCGCCGCGGTGGCCGCGATCGCCAGCAAGCTCGGTGACCCGGCCGGACAGGTGCAGATGGCGGCGATCGAGGCGCTGGCTGCGATCCCGAACGAGGCCGCGGGTAACGAGCTCGCGCGCCTCACGCAGTCGGACGACCTGGAAGTGAGACGCGCCGCGGTCGTGGGGGTGGGCGAGCGCCGTGACCCGAAGCTGAAGGCGGTGCTGGTCTCCGCGCTCTCGAGCGCGGATCCGGCGATCCGGCTGGTCGCGGTCTCGAGCGTTTCGCGCTTCGAAGGCACGGAGCCGGAGCTCGAAACAGCCGCAAATGACGCCGATGCGTCGGTGCGCAACGCGGCCATCGAATTGCTCGCCCAGCGCTCGAACGACCGGGCAACACGGATCTTGCTCGACCTATTGGAGCGAGAACCGACGGCGAAGAAGCTTTCGGCAGCGCTCGTCCGTGAGCTCGATCGACGCATTCCGGCAGTCATGGCCCGGCTCCAGACGGCCGACGATGTCTACGCCCGAGCCCTGGTAGGGCTCTTGTCGCACTCCGAGTCCCGGCTTTCGCGAGCCGCGCTCGACGACGCCTTCGCCTCGCGACACGCGCCCGCTCGCCGCGCCGCAGCGCGCGCGTTGAGCCTGGTGCTCGACGACGC
>JALYWZ010000473.1 GCA_030852505.1 Myxococcota bacterium
CTCCGCGTGGCCGTGGCTGCGCGCCCGGCCGGCGACGTGGCTCGCTGGGCAGAGACCGACTCCGGTCTAATCGTTGCGCCGTGAGGGCGGCCGCTCGCCGCGGATCCGCGGCAAGAGCTCCGCGAAGTTACAGGGCCGCGTGCTCGCGTCGAGCTGCTCGATCAGGATCTTCTCGAGCGCCAGCCGCACGGCGCCCGTCGAGCCCGGCAAGCCGAACACCAGCGCCGACCCGAGAACCCCGGCGAAGGCGCGTGACTGGATGGTGGCCGCGCCGATCTCGGCATAGCTCAGGCTCCGGAACAGCTCGCCGAAGCCGGGGATCGGCTTGGTGAGCAGCGGCTCGAGCGCCTCCGGCGTGACGTCGCGCGCCGTGAGCCCGGTCCCCCCCGTCGCCAGCACCACGTCCGCCCCTGCCGCGATGAAGCTCGTGACGGTTTCGCGGATCCAGGCGACGTCGTCGTGCACGATCCGCCGCCCGACGAGCCCGTGACCCGCCGCGGTCAGGCGCTCGACGATCAGCGCGCCACTGGTATCGGTCGCCTCGGTCCGGCTGTCGCTGACGGTGAGCACTGCGAATCGGAGCGGCATGGTGGTCTCACGCCTGGGTAGCACCTCCGCCTCGCGTGTCGCAGAAATTGAGTTATGGTCCGCGGAGTGCCCGCTCCGCTCGGCTCCGGACTCGACGGCGTGGCGTGCGTGCGCGCCACGCGCTTCGACCCCGAGCCGCTGCCCGGCGTCTCGACATTTCGCTTGAGCTATCGGCTGGGGGCCGAGCCCGACCCGCGCGCGCTCGAGTGCCTGCTGCCGGAAGAGCTCGAGCGCATGCGGAAGTTCCACTTCGTGGACGACCGCGTGCGCTACGCGGGTACGCGCTCCACCCTGCGCCGGCTGCTCGGAGAGGCCCTCGCGCTCGAGCCCGTACGGGTCCCGCTCGAGACGGCCACCGCCGGCAAACCCCTGGTTCCCGCGGCGTTCGGCCTGGAATTCAACGTCTCGCACTCCGGCGGCGAAGGCCTCGTCGCCCTGTGTCGAAGCGGCCGCGTCGGCGTCGATGTCGAGCTGATCCGGCACGAGGTCGACCACCGCGCGCTTTCGGCCCGGGTGTTCGCCCCCGCGGAGCTCCGGGAGCTCACCGGCCTCGATGAGGCGGCAGCGCGGCTGCGCTTCTACCGGGGCTGGGTTTACAAGGAAGCCGTGCTCAAGGCGCTGGGCCTCGGCATCGGCGCCGAGACGCGCGCCTTCTCGGTCCTCGAACGAGACGCGCTCGTGGTCGAAGCGGCGAAGGGTGCGCTGCCCGTGGACGCACGGCAGCTGAGCGTGGTCGCCTTGCAGGCACCCGCGGGCTACTGCGCGGCGCTCGCCTACGTCAGCGACTGACCGGCCAGCTCGACTCAACTCGAGACGCGCACGGCATCCATGCCCGCGCGCTCGGCCGCGAGCAAGCCGAGCTCGGCGTCTTCGAACACGACGCACTGCTCGGGCGGCACGCCCATCCTCTCGGCGGCGAGCAGGAACAGGTCGGGAAAAGGCTTGCCGCGCGGCACGTCGGCCGCCGTCACGATGATCGGCACGAGCTCGAGCACTCCGATCGCAGCGAGGGTGCGCTGGACGTGCAAAAACGTGCTGCCGGAAGCGACGCTCACCGGGCGCCGACCGGCTATTTCCCGTAGAAATTCGACGACGGGAGCCAGCGGACGAACGCTCGGGATGCGCGCTTCGTATTCGGCACGTTGTCGCTCTGCCACCGACACTGGATCGAGCGAGGTGCCGAACTCGACGTTGAGCTCCTCGACCGTGGCCTCGATCGTCATTCCAGCTCGACGGGTGAAGAGCGACCAGTCGAACTCGAAGTGCGCGCCGTGCGCCGAAAGGGCGGCCCGCCAGGCCTCGTGATGCAACGGCATCGAGTCGGCCAGTGTCCCGTCACAATCGAAGATGTAGCCGCCGTAATCTCGTTTGGGGCGTTCGAACAGGATTTTCTGCGACACGTGAGGCAGCTGAGTTCAGGTAGGAACGAGGCTCACTAGCGCAGTCGGGCTGTCACGCAAACCCGCAAAGTAGAAACCAAACAGGCAGGCAATCCGACCCCGAACGTTGCAGATGTGCACGACGCGCGACGCGCTTTCTCGGCCCGAAATCGTCACCGTAATCGTCACCGCTCGCGCCTGATCCATGCGGCTTTTGGCGCGACGTCCAAATGTTTCCGAACGAAGAATTTCACTGGCGCGAAGGGTTGAGTACGCGTAAGGTAATCGAGCTAGTTGACGCCGGAACTCGTGCTGTGCGAGAGGGGCGCGAGTAGCTCACATGCCCGCAGGTTCCGCTCTTTCACGCGCGATCGATCGTCTGGTTTCGGACCTCTCACGGCTCGCCGAGCGCGTAGCCAAAGAGGCGCTGCGTGCCGCGCAAACGCAGGCCAAGAGCCGAAAGCGCGAACAGGCGAAGAAGGTCGAGAAGCCCAAGCGCCAACGCCGCTCCGCCGAGAGCCGGCGTGAAGAGCAGCGTTTGAAGGCCGAGGCACGCGAGCAACGCCATCGCGAGCGCGAGGCCGCTCGCAAGGAACGCAACGAGGCCATCGCGCGGCTCAAGCAAGAGCGCGCCGCAGCGCGCGCCGCCGCGCGCGCTGCCCGCAGCGAGTCGATGGATCAAACCAAGCGCGACAAGGCACAGCAGCGCGAAGCCGAGCGCCGCGCGCGCCAGGAAGCGCTGGAGAAGGCGCTCGCACCGCCGCCGGTCGTCGTCTTCAAACGCGCTCGCGATGGGCAGGTCACGGTGTTGAAGCCGCGCCCGGTCGCCGCGCAGGCCGGCAGCGCGGTTGCCGTTGCCGAAGACACGCCGCCGCCCGTTGCGTGAGCCAGAGTCGCGCAACCTCGCGCGCGACGATGTGCGCTGTCGCTAAATATTTCCGCCGCAGCTATCGCTTCGCGAGCATCCTCCGAAGTAAGCGATCCTGCTTTTGAGACTTTGTGGAAAGACTGCGATCGCGGTTCGACAGACCGCGTCTGCGCCGTCAAAGTCAAGGTGTTTTGGGCCGGCGGCCGCGAGATCCGGCGACGGAGCCGCGCCGCGCGCTACCCCAACCTTCAGGAAGGTACATGCCTTTGAATCCCCGTCTGGTCCGCGCCAAGAACATCCTCGAACGCCGCGTTTTCTTGAAGGCCCTGGGCCTCGGAATGGCCGCGCCGCTGGCCTTCAAGCTGGCCCGCACCGCCACGGCGCAGAGCGTCGGCGCCCCGAAGCGGTTTTTCTTGATGTTCATGCCTCACGGCATCCCGCCGGAGCACTACAACCCGCGGGCTGGTAGCTCCCCGACCGACTTCCGTCTGAACGACACCAACCTCAGCATCCTGGGGCCGCTCGAACAGTACAAGCAGTACGTCAACGTCTACGAGGGCTTCCAGTACACGGGCGAGGCCGCAACTCACGACGGCATCGTCAACTGCCTCACGGGTTATTCGGGGGCCGACACCACGTCGGCGCGCACGTCGATTGAGACGGTGATCGCCAAGGGCCTCGGGACCAAGGCGACGATCCTCGGCGCCTGCTCGCACCTCCCTTACGGGTTGGACAAAAACGGCATGCTGTTCTGGGACGGCAAGGCCATCGACCCGGAGAAGAACCCGGCCAAGGCTGCGGACTCCCTGTTCGCCAACCTGGGCGGTGGCGGAGCGCCGGCGCCGAGCCCCGGTCCGGTCAACGCCGAGGTCGAGATCCGCAACGAGCTCCTGAAGCTCAACATCGGGGAGATCGAGTCGCTGAAGAGCGAGCTCAACGGCCTCACCAGTGAGCAGACCAAGCTCGACTCGCACCTCACCGCGGTCCAGGCGCTGCTCAGCGGCGGCAGCGGCGGCCCCGGTCCCGGTCAGCAGCTCAGCTGCACGACCAAGCCCACGCTGCCGACGGTCGAGAAGGTCCGGGCCGAAAGCGCCGGACAGGTCGTCGATTCGAGCGGCGGCAACGACTACTTCTATCAGGAAAAGAATTTCCCCCTGATCTTCGAGGCTCAGCTCGAGCTCATCGCCCAGGCGTTGATCTGCAACGCCTCGCAGGTGATGGCGCTGATGCCGATGTACGCCACCTGCGACTTCGACTTCGGTTTCGCCAAGGCCCCGGGCTCGCACCACAACACGCTGTCTCACACCACGCCGGGCACGAAGGGCCAGTGGGACTCGCCGGTGTCGGTCGACAACTTCCTGCCAGAGACTCGGCAGGGCTTCGCCAAGGCCCAGCTCTGGTTCTCCGAGATGCTCGTGAACAAGGTGGTCAAGCTGCTCGCCGAAACGGACGACCCCGCGGGCGAGCCCGGCAGCAAGGTCCTCGACAACACGCTCATCTACTGGATGAGCGAGATCGGCGACGGCGCCAATCACACGCGCACGAGTTACGTCGAGCACCCCCAGGTCCCCCAATCCTTGCCGCTGGTGACGATCGGTAAGTGCGGCGGCGCCATCAAGAGCGGCCAGTTCATCCAGTTCCCGCTCGCCCCGAAGCCGGAAGGCGCGGATGCCGTCAACCGACCCGCCGCCGACCTGTACCTGACCATGGCCCAGGCGATGGGCGTGAGTAACGCCTCGATCCCGGGCGCGAACAAGGTCGTCTCGGAGGTGCTCTCGTGATCCGCTCGACTCTTTGTGCGGTCGCGCTGGCATGCCTCGCCGTAGCCTGCGGCGGCGGCGAGGTCGACGGCGACGGAAACCCGATGCAGAGCGGCAGCGGCGGGCAAGCGGCTGGCGGCGGGCAGCCTCCGGGCAACGCCGGCTCCGGAAATGCGCCGGCTCAGGGCGGCAACCC
>JALYWZ010000474.1 GCA_030852505.1 Myxococcota bacterium
GAGCCGCACGATCTGTGGGCGCTCGGCACGGCCGCCCGCGCTTACCGCCGGCTCGGCCAGAACGAGCGCTCGATCGCGACTTATCAGCGCGCGCTGTCGCTCGCGCCCGAAGACGCGGGCACCCTGCGCACCCTGGCCGATCTGTACGGCGAGCTCGGCAAGCGCAACGAGCAGATCGCGGCGCTCCGCAACGTGCTCCGCGTGCGGCCGCAAGACGCCGATGTGCGCGAGTACGTCGAGTACCTCGAGCCCGACAGCCCGCGCGCCGACGAGGCCTACGCCTGGGAGCCGTCGAAGTTCCTGTATCTCCGGCACGCGCCAACCGCGGGGCAGAACCGCCGCACGCTGCGGGACCTCACCGTCTCGACGGTGTTCGAGAACGGCTTGTCCTCAAAGTTCCGGCAAATCGTGTTTCAGCCGCTGACCGACGGAGCCGCCACCGAAGACCGTCAGTACGTGTTCGCCTACGAGGCGGACTCGCAGCGCGCCCAGCTGCGCGGCGCGCGCGTGTACCGGAAAAACGGCAAGATCGACGAGGCGATCGAGAGCGGCGAGGGCAACGCCGACGATCCGTCGATCGCCATGTACACGTCGGCGCGCGCGTTCTACGTGCAGTTCCCGCGCCTGGAGGCCGGCGACGTGGTCGAGCTCCGCTACCGCATCGACGACGTGACGCCGCGCAACGAGTTCGCCGACTACTTCGGTGAAGTGGTGGCGCTGCAGAGCACGGAGCCGGTCTCGAACGCCGAGTACGTGCTCGACACGCCCAAGACGCGCACCATCTACACCGACGTGAAGATGGCGGGCGTGGAGCACACCACCACCGTCACGGGCAACCGCCGCATCCACCGCTTCATCGCCAAGACGGTGCCGCCGCTGGTCGTGGAGCCCGAGATGCCCGTGTTGCAAGAGGTGGTCGGCTTCATTTCGGTCTCCACCTACGCGAGCTGGAAGGACCTCGGGCGCTGGTACGCAGGGCTCGTCCGCGATCAGTTCGACCTCGACGACGAGACGCGGAAGCTCGCGCAGAGCATCGCCCGGGGCAAGAAGACCGAGGTCGAGAAGGTGGCGGCGGTCTACGACTGGGTGATCCGCAACACGCGCTACGTCGCGCTCGAGTTCGGGATCTACGGCTACAAACCGCGGCGCTGCGTGCAGACCGTCGCGCGCGGCTGGGGCGACTGCAAGGACAAGGCGACGGTGATCGTCACGCTCCTGAAAGAGCTCGGCATCCCCTCGAAGCTCGTGGTGCTGCGCACGCGGATGCGCGGCGACTACCGCTCGAATTTGGCGAGCTTCGCGCCGTTCGACCACGCCATCGCCTACGTGCCGTCGCTCAACCTGTATCTCGACGGCACGGCCGAGCACACCGGCATCTACGAGCTGCCGCGCATGGACCTCGGCGCGCTCGGCATGCTCGTGACGCCCGGCGGCGCCGATAGCGGAGAGCTCGTCACGCTGCCGAAGGCCGATCCGGAGAAGAATTTCGTGAAACGCTCGGTCAACGCCGTGATCTCAGGCAATGGCGCCGCACAGCTCGATCTGGACTACGCGACTGGCGGCTTCGTCTCGGCCGAGTGGCGCCGCCGCTACCACGCCGCGGCCACGATGCGCGACCGCGTCGCCGCCGACGTCGGCGGGCAATATCCGGGCTTCGAGATGGCCAAGGGCGGCGACGGCTTGAACACCAGCAATCTCGACGACAACGCCGCGCCGGTGCGGATCCGCATCAAGGGCTCCGCCCGGACTTTCGCGCGTAAGGAGGGCAACGAGCTGTCGATGGACGTCACCACCAACCTGCGCCTGACGCCGAAGTTCGCGTCGCTCTCGAGCCGCTCGCAAGACGTGCTCACCGAGGGCTTCTCCACCACCGAAGACAGCGTGACCGTCGAGCTGCCGCCGGGAGCCGAGATCATCTCGGCGCCCGTGCCGGCCCGTGAAGACGGCCGGTTCGGGTCGTACTCGGTGGAGGTGGCCCGGAACAAGGATCGCATCACCGTGAAGAGCCGGATCGTCGTCAGCGCGAGCCGCATCCAACCCAAGGACTACGCGGCGTGGCGCAAGTTCTGCGAAGCATCCGACCGGGCGATGGCGCCGCGATTGGTGGTGCGGCCGTGAGGTTCCGCGGACTGATTGCGCTGGGGCTCGCGGGCATCCTCGCGAGCTGCACGCCGGGCGCCGGAAAATCGGCGGAGAGCCCGCGCGCCGAGCAGGTGCGGCGCGAGGCCGAAGTCTCGCAGGACCCGGAGGTGCTCGGGCACTGGCTGCTGTCCGAGCTCGTCTCCGAGGGCGGCACGGTGCGCCACGCGCGGCGCGCGCGCAAAGAGCTCGACCGACGCGGACCGGGCGCGATGTACGCGCACCTCGCGCGCGGTCTCGACGACGTCTTCCACGGCCGGATGCTCAAGGTCTCCGACCATTTCTTCCATGCGCTCGCCGCCGCCCGCGACTCTTCGGACGAGAACGCGCCGCTGATCGCCTGGTTCGCAGCCGAACAGGCCGCCGCCTTCCGTCACAGCGATCCCACGCTGTTTTCCCGCTGGAAGCAGTTCGTGTCGAACGCGATCCGAGAGCCGCGTTCGATCGGCTGGCGTGCGCGCAGCAAGCTCGTCGACCTCTGGCAAGAAGAAGCCTGGTCCGAGGCGCAGAAGGACGTCGTCGAGCAGAGCGTGGCGCTGCACGGCTGCGCGCGCGAGGTGCGCCTGGCCGGCCCGTTCGGGCGGAACGCGCAGGCTGACATCACGCGTTCCTTCGCCGCCGAGTCGCCTGGTCCCTGGCCCGTCCAATGGCCGGAGGAAGACGGCGGGGCCGAAGCGCCGACGCTGCGCGAGGTCGAGCGCCACGGCTGCTTCGTCGGCTCGAGCCAGCGCGTGCCGTCGGGCGTGTACTACGCGGAGACGTTCTTCGAGCTGCCCAAGGGTCGCCCCGTTCTGCTCGTAGCGCAGGGTGCGTACGGCTTGTGGGTCGACGATCAGCGCGTGCTCGAGCGCGATCCGCGGAGCTGGGGCTCCTGGCCGCATTTCGGCGCGCTGGTGAAGCTCGGTCCGGGCCGTCACCGGCTCGTGGCGCGGCTCGCCGAGCCGAACACCTCGATCCGGCTGCTCGAAGCCGACGGCCGCCCGCTCGCCGTCGAGACCTCGATCGATGCGCGCAAGCCGTACGCGGTGCTGCCGCCCGCGATCCTGCCGGACGCCAACGTGCTCGATCGCTTCCTCGGCCAGGGCAAGCTCCTGCACGAGCCGGAGGACGACGTGATCCGCTACATCGCCGCGATGCTCGCGAACCTCGAGGCGCAAGCCGACGTCGCGAACGTGTTGCTCGAGCCGCTGATCGCGCGCCTGGACAAGGCGAGCGGCCCCACGCTGTCGACGGCGGCGTTGTTCACGCGCTCCGATCCGATCTTTTCCGACGGCCAACGCCGAGACCTCTCGCGCGAGCTCGACGAACGCGCGGTCGCGCGCGATCCGGCGCTCTGGTACCCGCGGCTGATGCTGGCGCTTTCCCAGACGGAGCGCGCCGGCCGCACCGAGGCCGTCGCGGCCGTTGCCAAGCTGGTAGACGAGTTCCCCGAGGTGCCGTCCGTGCTGCGCGAGCTCGGCCGTCTATACGCCGAGCTCGGTTGGAAAGCCGAGCAAGCCAGGACCGCGCTCGAGCTCGCCCGGCGCTTCCCCGAAGATCCGCAGGCGCTCGAGCCTGCGATCGCCGTGCTCGACGCGCAGGGCAAGACCGCCGAAGCCGACGCGCTCGTCGATCGCATCCAGAAGCTGAACCCCGATCTCGAGATCCGGCTCGGTCGCGCGCTCGAAAGGCAGGACTACACGCTCGCTCTCAAGGAGCTGAAACGCCTGGCTGCTCGCCGTCCCAAGGGCAAGGAAGACGACTTCGAGGAGCGTCTCTCCGACGTGATGGTCCGCGCCGGCAACGACAGCGAGACCTGGAAGAAGCTCGAAGCGGCGATCCAGAAGGACCCGAAGGACTCGCGCGCGCGGCTCGACTTCGCGGACGCGGGCATGGCGCGCGGCCAGAAGGACTCGCTCGCCAAGGCATTGCTCGATGCCATCCAGGCAGGCGCCGCGCCCGGCCCGCTCGAAGAAGCCATCGACTTGCTCGAGGGCATGAGCGAGCTCGAACCCTATCGAATCCCGGCAAAACAGGCGATCGCGGAGTACGAGCGCTCCGGCAAGGAGCAAGCCGGAACGGCTGCGCGCGTGCTCGACTACGCCGTGGTCTGGGTCCACGCCGACGGCTCGAGCCGCATGCTCGAGCACGAAATCATCCGCGTCCAGAGCGCCGAAGCCATCGCCGAAATGGCCGAGCAAGAGGTCAAGCCCGGGCTCGTTCTGCACCTGCGCGTGATCAAGAAGGACGGCCGCATCCTCGAGCCCGAGCCGGTCGAAGGCAAACCCACGCTCACGCTGCCGCACCTCGAGGTCGGCGACTACATCGAGACCGAGCGCATCGAGAACCAGTCGAGCGAGGGTCGCGGCGAGCGCTACCTCGGCCCGCGCTGGTACTTCCGCGAAGAGAACATCGCCTACGCGCGCAGCGAGTTCGTGATGATCTCGCCCAAGAGCCGGCCGCTGTCGATCGAGACGCGCAACGGCGTTCCGGCGCCCACCGTCGAGGAAAACGGCGCGCTGATCGTGCGGCGCTGGCGCGTCGACTCGAGCCCCGCGGCGCCGGTCGAGCCGTTCGGCGCGCCGGTCGTCGAGTTCTTGCCCAGCTTGCAGACCGGCTGGGGTATGTCGCTCGAGCGCACGGTTCAGGCCATGGCCGACGGC
>JALYWZ010000475.1 GCA_030852505.1 Myxococcota bacterium
GGCCGCAGGCGCTACTCCGCCGCCCGCGCCGGCTCCCGTGGTGGCGCCCGCTCCCGAGCCGGTTCCGCCGCCTCCGCCGCCCGAGCCGGCTACCCCCTGGTATGACGCGATCAGTTTCGGCGCCTTCGCGGATGGGTACGTCGGGTTCGACTTCAACTTTCCGAAAGGGCAAGCGGGCGGCGCCTGGCGTCAAAACCCGGTCCGCGCTTACGACCGGGCCAACGGCTTCGCGCTCGCTCAGGTCGGGCTCGACCTCGGCTACGACGCGGACCTCGTCGGCGGCACGCTGCAACTGCGCTTCGGTCCCGAGGCGGAGCTTTTGAACGGCTGTGAAGACGGGCGCTGCGACAACGAGAACGGACTCGCCAACGTGAAGCAGGGCTTCGCGACCTGGCGTCCGGGCGGCAGTGACGGCGGCGTGGCGATCGATCTGGGCAAATTCGACACACCTTACGGCGCTGAAGTTGCCGACAGCCAGTACAACCTCAACTACACGCGCGGCGTTCTCTACTGGCTCGGGCAGCCCGCGTTCCACACCGGCCTGCGCGTGACCGCCGACGTGGACCGCAGCGTGGCGCTGCGCTTTTTGGCAGTGAACGGCTGGAACCGCTCGCTCGACAACAACGCGGGCAAGAGCTTCGGTTTGCAAGGCACCTATCGCCTGCCGAAAGCGCCGGACTCGGACGAAGACCTGCTCACGGTATCGCTCGGCTACCTGATGGGTCCGGAGCGCGTCGACACGGCGGAGATCTTCTGCGAACCCGGCCAGCGCTTCGACCTGGAAGAGAACCCGGACACGGGTTGCGTGCCGAGCGCGGGCAGTCCGGGCGGCTCCGGCGTCGTGGATCGCGGCAGCGCCAACAGCAAGGGCCTGCGTCACTTCATCGACCTCACCGCGGTCGCCACGCCCACCCAGCAGCTCACGCTGATCCTGAACGGCAGCTACGGTACCGAGCAGGTGCGCGATCCGCTGGACCTATCGGAGTTCGTCGGCACCGAGTGGTACGGCGTGATGGTGGCGGCGCGCTACGCGGCCACCGAACAGCTCGGCGTGGGCGGGCGCTTCGAGTACTTCGGCGACCCGGACGGCGTCCGCACCACCTTGCCGGAGGTCGACGAGGGCATCGACCTCTCCTTGGTCACGACCACGCTCACGCTCGACTATTCGCCGGCCAGGGCGCTGACGTTCAAGCTCGACGGGCGCCTCGACTGGTCGAACAAGAAGATCTTCCCGAAGGGCGTCGAGCCGCTGGCAGACAACGCCGGCACTGCCGTCTCGGCCACGCTCGGCGCGGTGATCTCCACGAACTGATCGGGGCGACGACCGCTCGAGTGAGGGGTGCTACGCTGCGCGAATGTCGGCGGCGAGAACCCCCGAGCTCGAGGCGGCCATCGATGCGGTCGTCGAGAGCTACGACGGCCCGGAAGAGATCAACGGGCTCGACACCGCGGCGCTCCCCAACAAGCGCAGCGTGGTCGAGGCCTACCATCACCTCAAATCCGCCGTTTACCTCGGCTTCTACAGCCAACGACCGCTCGACCGCGGCAACCTGCGCTTCTCGCTGAGCGAGCACATCTACCCCGCCTACGAGAAGCTGGTGGTGCAGATCGGCCGCGCGCTCTTGTACGAAGAGCGCTTCAAGGGTCGCTCTCACCCGGCGGGGTTGGCGGACCGCGTGGTGCTCGACCTGATCGGCAACCTGCCCGAGATCCGGCGGGTGATGAACCTCGACGTGGGCGCGGCCTTCGAAGGCGATCCGGCCGCCAAGAGCATCGAAGAGATCGTGTTCAGCTATCCCGCGGTCGAGGCGATCACCGCCTACCGCCTGGCGCACGTGCTCCACTCGGCCGGCGTGCCGATCGTGCCCCGGATCATCTCCGAGTACGCGCACTCGCAGACGGGCATCGACATCCACCCTGGCGCCAAGATCGGCCCGCGCTTCTTCCTCGATCACGGCACGGGCGTGGTGATCGGCGAGACCTGCGTGATCGGCAGCAATGTGAAGATTTACCAGGGCGTCACGCTCGGCGCGATCAGCACGCGTCGCACGGATTGCCGGGAAAAGCAGCGCCACCCCACGCTGGAGGACGACGTCACGATCTACGCCGGCGCGACGATCCTCGGCGGTGACACCGTGATCGGCAAGGGCTCGGTGATCGGCGGCAACGTCTGGCTCACCCACTCGGTCGAGCCCGGATCGAAGATCTTCGGTAGAGCCAAGGAATAAAGCCGGTGGGCGGCGTGGCGCGATCCGGGCAACCGGAGGACAGGAAGACAAAAAGTTTTTTGGGGGTGCGCAGTGTGGTGCTTTGCGCGGCGCTGTCTCTCTTGGGGACGAGCTGGGCGGGGGTGGCGCGCGCGACGTATTCGATCGCTGGGGTGGATTTGCTCGCGCGGCAGATGGGCGCGGCGGGGACGTCTTGTCTGGGGGGGCAGGACGTGGCGGTGATTTACAAGTCGGCGCCGGGCATCGGTGTTGTGCTGGGGCAGGCACAGTACAACGCGAGCGGGCATCAGCGCGCGCTGGAGTTGCTTGCCGGGGGGATGGCGCCGGACGCGGTGCTTGCGGCGGTGACCGCGCCTGAGTTCGATGCGCTCGCGAGCGTGCGACAGTACGCGATCGTGACTGCCTCGGGCTCGCGAGAAGCCTTCACCGGCAGCGACACAGGACAGTGGTCGGGGGACACCTCGATCGGCGGCGATGGGCGCCTGCTTTCGATTCAGGGCAACCTCCTCACTTCCGCCCACGTCGTCAACGACGCAGCGCTGTCGTTCGCGAACCGAGCTTGCGACCTGGCCGAGCAACTCGTGATGGCGCTCGAAGCGGGAGCGCAGCACGGCGAGGGCGATCGACGTTGCACGCCCGCGCTCCCCTCGGATTCGGCGTTCGTCTTCGTCGATTCGATCGAGACCGGCGAACGGCTCGTCGATTTGCGAGTTCCGAGCTCCGGAACGGAAAATCCGCTGATCGCGCTGCGCGCTCAGCTCACGGAGCACCACCGTTCGCACCCCTGCGTACCCCAAGCACTCCCGGGGAGGGGCCTGGTCCGGGCCGACAGCAGTGGCTGTCGATTCGGCCGCGGCAGCGCGGGCTCCGGCGCAGCTGGGTGGGCGGTGCTCGCCCTGGCACTGACAGCGCGGCGCCGGCGATCGGCTACACTGCGCCGGTCGTGGCGCTCGACGACCTCGTGATCACACCCAGCTTGACCGTGCCGGCGCGGTTTCTGGATTGGTCTGCGGTGCGCGCGTCCGGCCCTGGCGGTCAGAACGTCAACAAGGTCGCGTCCAAGGTGGTGCTGCGCTTCGACTTCGAGGCCTGCTCGGTGCTCGCCCCGGACGTCCGAGAGCGGCTCAGGAACCTCGCCAAGAACCGGCTCGACGCCGAGGGCTGGATCACGATCGCCGCGCAGACGGAGCGCGATCAGCCGCGCAACCTCGAGCACGCGCTCGCCCGCCTGTCCGAGCTGATCCGCACCGCGCTGGTGCGTCCGGTGAAACGCCGCAAGACCCGCCCCACCGCGGCCAGCCGCCGCCGCCGTCTCGACGAAAAGCGCCACATCGCCGAGAAGAAGGCGAATCGCCGAACGGGCGATTGAGCCGAGCGGCGTCTGGCGGTGGGCGTCGCCCGCGCCCGCTTCGCCCGCGCTGCCAGGTTCTCGAGCTCAATCCGGCGAGAAGTCGATCGGGTAAACCACCGTCACGATCCCGCCTTCGGGCTTTGGGAACTGCAATCGTCGGAGGATGGGTTCGGCACACTTACCGAGCTTCGGTGCCCGTTCGGCGTCGATGTGACCTTCACTCACACGCCCATCGCGGCCGATCGTGAAGTGAAGCTCGATGCGCACGCTGGGTTTGGGATCGGGCAGCGCGTCGTAGCAGTCGCCGAACGCTGGATGCGCCGCGCGCACGACCGCTTCGATTCGCTCGGCCGGAAGCCGGCCGCTCGCGCCGCTCTCGGCCCACGACAGTGGGGCTACCACGAACGCCGCGGCTACGGCGAGACCCGAGAACGCGAGGAGCGCCGGCGTGGAGCGCACCCGGCGGCGAGACGACAGAGGACGATTGAGGATCATTTCGACTCTCCTTTCCAGAACGGAACCGGCCATGGACAGCCCGGTGAGCGCCGGCGACTCACCGAAGCGAACGCGCGAACCGAGATCGACGAGAAAGCGTGCATAGCGAGCGGGCTCGGACGCGGCCAGGCGCGCGTCCACCGCCGCTTCGCGTGAGAGCGCGAGCTCCCGCAGCGAGCCGGGCAGCGAGGGGTGCCCGGTGAACAATGGCCGGAGCCACGAGATCACGCCGGCGAGCGCGAGATCACCGCGCCCGATGTGAGCGAGCTCGTGGCGCAACGCGAGCGCGAGCTCGGCCTCCGACCACGACTCGGCGAGCCCGCGCGGCAACACGATCACGGGGGACAGCGGCCGCGCCGCGAACGGCACGCTGGCGTCCCCGGACATCAGCACCCGAGGTGCGAGCAACCCGAGCTCGGCCGCGAGCACATCGGCGGTTCGCTGAATCGCTTCCGGAGCTCTTCCTGCTCGCGAGCACAGCCGCCTCAACCGCACGAACCCAGAGAGGCCCCGCACGAGCGCAAACGCGAATACGCCCAGCCAGAGCGCTCCCAGGGCCGAAAACACGCCGAAAGGCGAGCTCGGCTCCGTGCTCGCGACGCGCTCCACCACCGAGCGCGCCGCGCGCAGCACGGCGGACGAGGGCACGCTCGCGCCGACCCCCTGGAACCAGGGCTCGGCGCGCAACCAGGCCG
>JALYWZ010000476.1 GCA_030852505.1 Myxococcota bacterium
CGAGCGGCGAGCTCGCTCGCTGCTTCGACGTTGCCGTCCCGGAGCTCCTCGGCCGTGACCACGAGGGTCAGCCGCGCCGCGTCGCCGTGGCGCTCGTAGGTGAGGCGGGGCAGCGCGAAAAACGCCTCGCCGAAGGGGCGCCACAGCTCGCTCTCGGCGCGCCCCGCCTGGAAAGCGAAGCCGCCGAACAGCCGGAGCTCGGTGCTGGGCGGTAGCTCTGCGAACACGCGCTCGGCCTGCTCGCGGATCGAGCGGAAGCGCTCGCTTCCGCGGGCGCGGAGCGTGCGCACGCGCCCCAGGCCGACCAGCTCCAGAGCTCCGGGCTCGGCGAAGTAGCTCGCCTCCTCGGACAGCCCGAGGCCCAACAAGAACTCCGCCGAGCGCGCCGGCGCAGGGAGGACGATCGCGTGCAGCGGCGTCGCTGCGCGCGCGGCCTGCACGGCGCGCCGGACTTCGAGCGCGCCGTCCGAGGGAGGGGGCGAGGCGAATGCGTTCATTCCGAGGTCGTGGGAGTGCCGACGTACAGGTGGCACACACCGAAGGTCAAGGGCCGAACCGCGAGCGGCGTGACGCCCGAGATCCGCATCTGTTCCGCGAAAGTTTCGGCCGGCGGGAACGCCGCGATCGACCGCTGCAGGTAGCGGTACTCGCGCGAGCCCGACAAGACCGAGCCGAGCCACGGCACCACCGTGTGCACGTGAAAGCGAGCGAGCGCGCCGAGCACGTTGCCGCGCGGCTCGGAGAGCTCGAGGATCGCGATCCGCCCGCCGGGTCGCGTCACGCGCGCCATCTCGGCAAGCGCGCGGCTCCGGTCCGGCACGTTGCGGATTCCGAAGGCGATGCACACGCCGTCGAAGCTGCGATCGGCGAACGGCAGGCGCTGCGCGTCGCCCACCTCGAGCTTGATGCGGTCGGCGAGCCCCAGCTGTTCCAGCTTGCGCTGGCCGACCTCGAGCATGCGCTCCGACGGATCGACGCCCACCACGCTCACGCCGGGCGCGTGCCGCGCAACCCGGATCGCGAGATCACAGGTGCCCGTCGCGAGATCCAGGATGCGCGAGCTCTCGGTGAGCTCGAGCGAGCGCGCGGTGAGCTTGCGCCAGCGTTGATCGATACCGAACGAGAGCAGGCGGTTGAGCAGGTCGTAACGCGCCGCGATGGCGTCGAACATCGCGCCCGAGCCCTCGATGGCGGTCTCGGCGCGAGTCATCGATTCACCGAACGCGACAGCCCGAGCAGCGGGGCCGGATCGACGGCTTCGCCCGAAACCAGCGCTCCGAGCAGCGATTCGCCGAGCTTGGCGAGATCGGCGAGCTGCTTCAGCCGCGCGCGCTTGAAGGTCGTGGCCTCGTCGGCGCTCGCCTGCGTCGACAAGGTGTTCTCTGCCGCATCCAGCGCTTCACCGAACTTCTGCACCAGCACGAGCTCCCGTTCGCGCAGCACGCGCTGCACCAGCCGACCGATCCCGGTTTCGGCTTCGTAGTAGTCGCGCCGTTCGCCGGGACGCCAGGTCTTGCGCACAGCACCCCACTTCACGAGCTCGGACAGCGCCATGCTCACGGCTCCCGCGCTCATGCGCAGCTCTTCGCCGATCTCGGCGGCGCCGAGCGGTTGTGGCGACAGATAGAGGAGTGTCCAGATCCGCCCCATCGGACGCTTGAAGCCCCAAAACTCCATGAGTTGACCGACGGTGTCGGCCACCTCGAGCTCGGCTTCGGCGGTTTGGGCCTCGGGGGGCCGGGAATGCGTGGACGAGGGCTGCGCCGGTGGCGCGGGCCTATCGCGGAGTGTTTGAGGTTTCAAAATCTCTTGAAACTTTAGGCTCAGGGTTCGGGTGGGTCAAGGCCTGCTGGAACGTGTGACTGGTAGGTTTCGTGGAAGCGGGTTAACTTCCCAGAGCCAGTTTTTGCGGGGATTTGGCAAACAGGATGACCAGTAGCCCGATCGACGGCCCCGAGCCGCTGCGCGTAGCCATCGTGGGCGCGGGCCCAGCGGGGTTCTACGCAGCCGACGCCCTGCTCAAAGCCGGTGCCGCAGTCGACGTTTTCGAGCTCCTGCCCGCCCCCTTCGGCCTGCTGCGCTACGGCGTCGCGCCCGATCACCAAAATATCAAGAAGGCGGGGGTCGCCTTCGAGCGCACCGCCAAGCATCCGTCCTTCCGCTATTTCGGCAACGTGCCCGTCGGGACGGCGCTGTCGATCGATGAGCTTCGCGCCGACTACGACCAGGTGTTGGTCGCGATCGGCGCCTCGACCGATCGCAAGCTCGGGATCCCGGGTGAGGAATTGGCGGGCAGCGTCGCGGCCACCTCGTTCGTCGGTTGGTACAACGCGCACCCCGACTTCGTCGCCGAGCATTTCGATCTGTCCGGGCAGCGCGCGGTGATCGTCGGCATGGGCAACGTCGCGATGGACGTGACGCGCCTGCTCGTCAAATCGCCGGACGCGCTCGCCGGCACGGACATCGCGCGCGACGCGCTCTCCGCTCTACGACAGAGCCGCGTGCGCGAGGTGGTGTTGCTCGGGCGCCGCGGCCCGGCACAGGCAGCGTTCGATCAGGGCGAGCTCGCCGACATTGCCGAGCTCGAGGGCGTCGAGGTGGTGGTCGAGGGCGCGCCCGTGGAAGAGCCGAACCACGAGCACTCCGTCGGCGCCAAGCGCAACCTCGAATACCTGGCAACGCTCCCGCGCGTGGCGAGCGGCAGGGCCGAGCGCGTGGTGCGGCTGTGGTTCTGTTCGGCTCCTTCGGCGCTCGTCGCCGACGACTCGGGGCAACGCGTGGGCGCGATCGAGATCGAGCGCACCGAGCTCGTGCGCCGCAGCGACGGTAGCGTCTCGGCTCGAGGCACCGGCCAGAAGGAGCTGCTCGAGGCCGGCATGGTGGTGCGTTCGATCGGCTATCAAGCAAAGCCGCTCGAAGGCCTGCCCTTCGACGCGAAGGCGTCGGTGATCCCGAATTTCGGCGGCCGCGTGGGACGCCCCGGAGAGGCGCTGCCCGGCTGCTACGTCGTCGGCTGGATCAAGCGCGGCCCCGTCGGTCTGCTCGGTTCGAACAAGCAGGACGCCCGAGAGACGGTCGATGCCATGCTCGAAGATCGCGAGCACGCGCTTTCGAGCCGCGGCTCGCGTCAGCCTTTCCGGGTTCTCGAGGGGCTTCGAGCCCGCGGGATCCGCCCGGTCAGCTACGCGGACTGGCTCGAGATCGACGAACGCGAACGGGCGCGCGGCGCAGAAACCGCCAAGATCCGCGAGAAATTCGCGACGGTTGCCGAGATGCTGGCCGTGCTCGACGGCGCCTGACGCAAAGCGTGGCAAGCTTCGCCCGATGTCCCGCGTCCGCTCCGTGATCGCTCTTTCGGTGCTGCTCGCGTTGCCGCTGGTCGCGGCTGCGCCCGCGGTTCGCGCCGACACCCATCACGAACAGCACCCGCAAGAGGGCATCAGCTTCGATCACGTTCCGGGTGCGGCCGCGCTCGAGGGCAAGATCATCGCGCCGTGTTGCTGGAACCAGACGATCGACATCCACGGCTCCGAGATCTCGACCCAGCTGCGTGTCGAGATCCGAAAGCGACTCACGGCGGGCGAGACACCGGAAGCGATCGAAGCCTCGCTCGTACAGCGTTACGGTCAGAAGGTGATCGCGGTGCCGCAGGGCAGCCGGCTCGGAGCGACCGGCGTGCTGCTCGCGATCGCCATGGGCGCGGCCGGAGTCTTCGCTTTCTCGCTGTTGCGGCGCTGGCGCGACCGGGTTGCTCCGCCGCCGCCGAAGCGGGAGGGGGAAGAGCCCGCGAGCGCGACGCCGGCTCTCGACAGCCGCCTCGACGCCGAGCTCGCTGCACTCGATCGCGAGTGAGTGGAATCTTGGCTCCGGGGTCAGTCCCGTGGGCCGAATTTCCAAGGTTCTAGCGGCTCGGTTGTCTCATACAGCTGTGTTGAACTATCTTGCAGCGGCACCGGCCGGGTTGCGGTCGGGGTTTCAAACGCGGCGATGTCGCAACCTACCGATCGCGAACTCGTCGATGCTGCGCGCGCTGGGGACCGCGGCGCATTCGGCGTCTTGGTCCGGCGCCACCAGAAGCGGGTCTATCGGCTCGCGCTGCACCTCCTACGGAACTCCGCGGAAGCCGAGGACGTGACCCAGGAGACCTTCGTGCGCGCCTATGGGGCGCTGGATCGCTTCGACGGGCGTAGCGAGCCGTACACCTGGATGTACCGCATCGCAGTAAATCTATCCCTGAACGCGATCCGCTCACGCAAGAGCAGCCAGCGCACGACGTCCGCGGACGACCCGCGCATGGAATCCCTGCTGGTCGATTTGCAAAGCTCCCAGGGCAACCCCGCGGCCGCGACCGAGGACCGGGCCCTCGCGCAGGCGCTGCTCGAGGGAATCGAGGGCCTGAGCGACGTGTTGCGCACCACGTTGATTCTCGTGATCGTGGACGGAGTGTCGCACTCGGACGCCAGCCGAAGCCTCGGTTGCAGCGAGGGCACAGTCGCGTGGCGCGTTCACGAGGCCCGGCGGAAACTCCGCGAGTTTTTGGCGACCCGCGGGTACGGTGAAAGTAATGGCTGAGGAAGATCCGCGGCTACCGGCAAGAGCTGAAGCGTTGCTTCAGGGGTTGCCGCTACGCGAGCCGGACTTCGAGGCTTTGGCGGCGCGCATCGACGCGCGCCTGTCGGCGGTGGCTCCGGGCTCGACGGACGACGCGCTGCTCGCCGCGCCATTTCCCGACGAACCGGGGGAAGAGCTGCCCGCGCC
>JALYWZ010000477.1 GCA_030852505.1 Myxococcota bacterium
GGGTAAATCGGTCCGATCGAGGGAGAACGAGCTGCGCGTGCGGAGCAACGCAGAAGCGATCGGAGCAGCGAGCGTGAACCGACGGGGGTTCCGGCCGGGGGTCAACCAATTCGGCCAGTCTCGCAGGTAGTTGAACGCGTCCCGGACGTTCGCGGGAGCGACGGCGAGGAGCGCGTCGAGCAGCGCGGTCTCGTGCGCGTTCGTCCAGGTGGTCGGATCGCCGGTCCACACGAGAGCGGGGTTGTCCGTCTGCGCCCGGGTGAGCGCGCCACGGAGCCGATCGCCCGCGGCGCGAGCGCTGACCACGTGCGCCGGCGAGCGGATGTGCCAGCGCAGAAGGCAAGCGACCGCGCACTCCGACGTGAAGACGTCGCCGATCGTCGGGTCGCGAGGCGTACCTCCTGTGACCGGTATCTGCGCCACGCCGGCTCCCCACCTCGCGCGCAGGATATCGCGCACGCGGGTGCGGGCCATGTGCCACATCCGCCGCCGGTAACCTTCGATGGTGCGGCCGGCCATCACGAAGCGGTAGTGCCAGTGCCAGGTCTTGAAGTAGTTGCCCTCGTCCTCCAGGCGCGGGAGGGCCGTGAAATTGCCGGCCTCGTTTTGCAGAGAAATCCAGGCTGCGAACTTGTGCTGCGACGAAAACAGGTCGGCTCCGTCGGCGACGCCCGTCGCCGCCCAGTCTTCGTCGATCCTCGCGCCGAAGTTCTCGAACGCTCGAACGAACGCCGCGTTGTCGGTGTTGGCCAGGTAAGCCAGATAGCCGCAAAGCTCGCCGCGATCCGTGCGCGCGACCCCAGCGTTCACGATCCCGAGCGTCCAGTGACAGGGCCCGATAGAGACGAAGGCGTTGTCGAAGGAGTTCACGCAGTCGAAGAAGCCGATGCACTCCACTTCACACGCGGAGCGGATCACGCGGTAGCTCGAGAGCGCAGCGCCGGTGGGAGCGGCGTCGCCCGTGAGCGGCTCTGGCAGGATCTCACCCGCGGCGATCACGTGGTTCGGCGGCTCGGCACGCGGCCCGCTCTTACCTGCGAACGTGGCAAAGTCGCCGATCACTTGCATCGCGTTCGCGTCGAGACCGGCGGGCAGCACGTAGTAGCCCGTGAAGTCGCGCGCAAAGAAGCGCGGGGCACGGTTCGGGACGCTGTCGTGTGCCCAGGCGTTGGAGGCGACGAGCGCGTCACGTGCCCCGCGCCGCACGCTCCAGGCTTCGATGATCACGGGACAACGGAAATTGTTGTCGAGCCAGTGCTCGATGGCGTCGCGCGTCGCCGCGTTGACGACGCCGCTCTTCGGTCCCGTGTACAGCCCGGCAGCGTCGTTGGTGACGGCCTCCAGCGAGCTCACGTACACCGACAGGTTGGTGGCCGTGTCTTCGCCGAGCGCGGTCACGAGGTGCGCACCCTGACGCTGCTCCGCAGGGACTCCGGCACGCACGCGGGCGACCGTCGCCATCGAGGCATAGATCTGGAACTCGCGAACGGCCCAGAACGTGAGCCGATCGAAGACGCCGCTCGGCGTTCCGACGATCGAGAAGCCGAGCGCCCGCAGATCTTCTTGCAACTGGCGGACGTGCTGCGGAACGGCGAGCACGTGGAGACCGGTCGGGCCAACGGGGACGGCGGGCGCGGGAGCCGGGCAAACCGACGAGGCCGGGTTGTTCGTGCCGCCCCAGATCGGGACCACGCTGGTCGCCGGATCTCCGTCTCGATCGTCGCGTTGCAGGTCGTGACAGCCGTACCTCATGGCATGGAGCTCCTCAGCAGCCGAAGACGTCGGTCAGCTTCTGCTTGGTCGCATCGCTGATCGTGCCGTCGGCGAGCAGCGCGTGGCGGTGCTGGAACGAGCGCAACGCCTGCTCGGTCTTCGGCCCTGCATTTCCGTCGATCGCGCCCGGGGCGAATCCCTGCCCGTTCAGGCGCGCCTGGACGCCGGGCACCGCGTCCACCGGCTGGAGTTTGCCGATCTCGAGCTCCCACTTGTAGCTCCGGCTCGAGGCCTCGAACGGCAAGACCTCGAGCGTTCCTGTTCCGCTCGTCACCTTCTTCGGCAACACGATCTCGCCGGAGCTCGGGATCACTCCGAAAAAGTCCTCGCCGTTCACGGTCAGCTTGTAGCTGCGGTTTGCCAGCCTAAAATCGTCGTATTGCATGCACACCGCCAGGCGAAGCCTATCGCTCACGTCTGCGGGCACGAGGCGCAGCGGAATATCCAGGACGTCGTCGATGGCGAGCGGCGCCTCGGTCGCGCCCGCGATCGCGAGCTCCACGCCGAGCTCGAGGAAGCGCGTGTCCTCCGGCACCTTGGGCAGGACGAGCTTCCGCGCCTTCGCTCGGCCTTTATCGACGAAGCCCGCGCCGTACTTCAAGAGCAGGTGCCGCGCGGGGTCATCGGCTTCTTCCGCAGAGAGGAGCTCGTAGTCCCAATCCGCGGGCAGCGTGAGCGACAGCGCGCCCTTGTCGTCCCGCTCGATCTCACCTTTTACGCGAGCGAGCGCGGCAAACTCCGGTTCACTGACCTTGCGGGCCAGGGTCAGAAACGCCAGGTGGTACGTCAGCTCGGCGTCGAGCTTTTCTTTGGGTTTCAACTTGCTGTTCGGCGGCCCCAGCGCAGACAGGGCCACGCGACAATGATCCGAACGGAGCTCGTCGCGCTCCGAACCGTTGAACAAAGGCTCCATCACCACCCGAACGCCGCGCATGGCTCAACCTCCGTACCATTCACCGTTGGTCATCCACTGTCGGAGCAGCCCGGGCACGGTCACCGCGTCCCGGCACAACTCGAACGGGAACTGGGCGACGCCAAAGCTGCAGATCGGCAGACCCGCGGGCTCTGCACCGAGAAACTCCATCGCCCCGGGCGCGGTGACGACGGAGAACGCTTCCCCGGACGGCGCTGGCTCGAGCGCTACCACCTGCTTGCCGTCCGAGCGCCGGTAACCGCGGCCCCCGTACCAGACGAGCCCCGGCACGGCATCGCTCGGACCAGGCGACGCGCGGCCCGTCGAGAGCTCCCAGACCCGGCTGCTCCCGTCACCGAAACCGACGACCGCGCTGCGCCGATCCTTCGAGAACCGCAGCACCGTGGGTGACGTGCCCGGAGACTGCAGCGCCTGACGCTCCGCCAGGCGCTTGGGGTGAGGCTCCCGTGGCGCGAAGTACCAGAGGTTCGTGCCGAGCACCAGCAGCGCGCCCGTCGCCGGATCGACCGCGGCGTGTGCGAAGCGATCCGCCGCGCTCGCGAGCGTGACCCCCGTCGCTAGCGACACGACCCCGAGCGTGGAAGAGCCGTCGCTCGCGAGCTCGGTCGATACTGCCAGCTTCCCGTCGGGCGATACCCACGCGACGCGCCCGGAGAACTCGCTCTCGATCTTGCCACTCTCGAGGGCCACGAGCTCAGAGCGCTCGCCGCGCGCCGCGACGGCGTGCCCGGGTGGAACCGCGAAGGCGCCCTCCGGCGGCGATTTCAGACTGACCTTCGACAAGGTGCGGCCGCCCGCTCGCGCAACGCGGAGCAGATCGCGCCCGCAAGCGAGCAACAACGAATCGTCGTCGTACCACCTCGCCGCTCGACAGTCGCCACGAACCGGGACCTCACCCTCGAGCTTTCCGCTCTCCGACACCACGAAGACGCGGCGTTCGCCGGTCGTCAGCGCGAGCGCGCCGCTCGGCGCAGCGGACACGGTGAGCGTGTGCCACGACGGGCTCTCCGTCCGCCGAAGCAGTTGTCCTGTGCCCGTGTCGAACAGCTCGAGCGTCCCAGGAGGAGCGCGGACGACCAACCCGCCGTCCCCGGACAGCGCGAACGGTTCGACATCCCCACCCCCCATGCGGAGCTCGCCGGGATCGGTGGCCAGCGGCTGCGCGGTCGCGCCACCCCAGCGCCAAACCGTAATCGATGAGCAACGCAAGAGCGCGACCGTGCTCGCGTCTCGCGACACGGCAGCCCAGCTGATGTCTGCCGAAGGTGGCAGCGACGCCGGACATCCCTCGAGAGGCACGCTTCGAACACGACGTTTGCTCGGCAGCTCGACGAGCGCGCCGCGATCCCCGAGATTTACGACGGCCTTCTTGTCGCGCACCGCCACGGCCGGTCCTCCGAGGGCGAGAGGCGCCCGTCGCGTCGATCGGTCAAAAGCCCATGCCGAGTCCACGGTGGACACGACGGTCCACTGGCCGTCGGGATCGCTCGTGATCGCGACCTCGGCGCCACCCGCACCGGGCAGCGAGAGCAGCGGACCCACGGCCTCTCCCGACGGCGCGCGGACGCCGAATGAAAGCTGGTCGGAGCCCGCGCGGTCCTGGAGAAACAGAAGCAGTCGATCGACCAGGCGCACTGCACGCAGCTTCTCCGGGTACGGCGTTTCGCTGAACGTCGTCGGGTCGAGCGAGCTCGCCGTCGTCGAGATTGCGGCGCCCCCTTCGGCAATGTCCAGGCCATGGCAGCCTCCCGCGAGAGGAAAGCGGAACAGTGGTTCGAGCGTGTTCGCGTCGGTGACACGACCGCGTGCCAGGCAGGACCAGAGCTCACTATTATCGGCCCCGAACGCGAGCCGGTGGAAATCCACGAATCGCTCGGCGGCGGGCTCGAGCTCTGGCGCGCCGAACGCGAGCAGGGCTTGCTCGAAGTATGGCTCGGCCGCTTGCATCTGCCCGCGTGAACGCGCGACGAGACCGGCCTCAGCGAGGACGAACGCTCGACCAGGGTTCGCCGCCAGCAGCCGGTCGACGGCGCTCTGCGC
>JALYWZ010000478.1 GCA_030852505.1 Myxococcota bacterium
CTCTCGCTGCGAGCGCTTGAGCGGGGCGCGAAACCCCGCCTTCCGGGGCCGCGGCGGCCCTGAAACGCGCGCGCCGGGGCGTGGGCAAGAGACCCGGCCAAGGGGCGGCTTGAACGCGTGCTCGGTCCGGCCTACGTATGGGACCACCCACCCAGGATCGCGCCGTGGATAGCTATCGCCCTGACTCCGACCGAGACCCGCAAGAGACCCGTGAATGGGTCGAGTCCCTCGAATCCGTCGTCGAGCACGAGGGACGCGAACGAGCGCGTTACCTGCTCGCCAAGGTAGCGGATGCCGCGCAGCGCCTCGGCGTGCGCGCGCAACTGCCGGTCGTCACCGACTACGTGAACACGGTTCGCGTCGAAGAGGAGCCGGAGTATCCCGGCGACCGCGAGCTCGAGCTGCGCATCGGACGCATCATCCGTTGGAACGCGGCGGTCACCGTGCACCGCGCGAACCTCGCCTCCGACGGCATCGGCGGTCACATCTCGACCTATGCATCGAGCTCGACGCTCTACGACGTCGGCTTCAACCACTTCTTCCACGGCAAGGACGCGCCCGGTCGCGGTGACCAGATCTTCATTCAGGGCCACGCGGTCCCCGGAATTTACGCGCGCTCGTTCCTCGAGGGCCGGCTCGACGCGGACAAGCTGCTGGGGTTCCGGCGCGAGGCGAAGCGCGGCTCCGGTCTGTCGTCGTACCCGCACCCTCGGCTGATGCCGGACTACTGGGAGTTCCCCACGGTCAGCATGGGCCTCGGCCCGATCCACTCGATCTATCAGGCTCGCTTCAACCGCTACCTCGCAGCGCGCGGCTTCAAGGACACTTCGCAGCAGCGCGTGTGGTGCTTCGTCGGTGACGGCGAGAGCGAAGAGCCCGAGACGCTGGGCGCGCTGTCGATCGCCGCGCGCGAAAAGCTCGACAACCTGGTGTGGGTCGTCAACTGCAACCTGCAGCGCCTCGACGGCCCGGTACGCGGCAACGGAAAGATCATCCAGGACCTCGAGGGCGTGTTCCGCGGCGCGGGCTGGCACGTGATCAAGGTGATCTGGGGCCCCGAGTGGGACGGCGTGTTCGCGCGCGACACCGAAGGCGCCTTGCGCGAGGCGCTGAACAAGGTGGTCGACGGCCAGTGGCAGAGCCTCACCAACATCTCCGGCGCCGCCGCGCGCCAGCAGTTCTTCGGACAAGATCCGCGGATCCTCGAGACCGTTAGCCACCTCTCGGACGAGGCGCTCGGCGCGATGCGCCGCGGCGGTCACAGCTTCCGCAAGGTGTACGCGGCCTACCGGCGCGCGGTCGAGCTCGCGGGGGACGGCAAGCCGGTCGTCGTGCTCGCCCACACCGTCAAGGGCTGGCAGCTCGGCGAAAAGTTCTCGGGCTCGAACGTCACGCACCAGCAAAAGAAGTTCAAGGCCGAGGAGCTCCGTCACTTCCGCGACGTGCTGGAGCTACCGATCTCGGACGACCAGATGGCGCAGGATCCGCCATTTTATCACCCGGGCCCGGACAGCGCCGAGGTCCGCTACCTCAAGGAGCGGCGCCGCGCGCTCGGCGGCCCGATCCCCGAGCGCCGTGTGCAGCTCGACGTGCAGCTCGAGCTGCCGAAGCCCGATCTCTACGCCGAGTTCCACAAGGGCATGGAGAAGGGCGAAGCCTCGACCACGATGGTGTTCGGGCGCTTGCTCTCCAAGCTGATCCGCGACAAGGCCGTCGGCCGCCGCATCGTGCCGATCGTCCCCGACGAGGCGCGCACCTTCGGCCTCGACGCGCTGTTCGGTCAGGTCGGCATCTACGCTTGCGGCGGTCAGCTCTACGAGCCGATCGACAAGGGCAAGGTGCTCTATTACCGCGAGTCGAAGGACGGTCAGGTGCTGGAAGAGGGCATCACCGAGGCCGGCTCGATGGCGTCGCTGATCGCCGCGGGCACGTCCTACGCGACGCACGGCCAGCCGCTGATCCCGTTCTACATCTTCTACTCGATGTTCGGCTTCCAGCGCACGGGCGACCAGCTCTGGGCCGCGGGCGATCAGATGATGCGCGGCTTCGTGCTCGGCGCGACGGCGGGCCGCACCACGCTGAACGGCGAAGGCCTCCAGCACGAAGACGGCCACAGCCAGCTCGTCGCCACCACGGTGCCGAGCTGCCGCGCCTACGACGTCTCTTTCGCGTTCGAGCTCGCCGTGATCATCGAGGACGGCATCCAGCGCATGTTCGGGCCGGCCGACGAGAACGTCTACTACTACATCACGCTCCAGAACGAGGACTACAAGATGCCGCCGATGCCCGAGGGCGCGCGCGACGGCATCGTCAAGGGCCTCTACCGCTTCCGCCCGGCGGCGAAGCGGCTCGAGCGTCACGTACAGCTCTTCGGCAGCGGCTCGATCATGCTGCAGGTGCTGCGCGCTCAAGAGATCCTCGCCGAGCGCTTCGGCGTGAGCTCGGACGTGTGGGGCGTGACGAGCTATCAGGAGCTTCGCAGGGACGCGCTGTCGTGCGAACGCTTCAACCGCCTGCACCCCGAAGCCCAGCCACGGGTGCCGTACCTCACGCAGGCGCTCTCCGGAGTGGACGGCCCGTTCATCACCGCCTCCGACTACATGAAGTCGCTCGGCGATCTGATCGGCCGCTGGCTGCCGGGGCGAATCGTCCCGCTCGGCACGGACGGCTTCGGCATGAGCGACTCGCGCGAAGCGCTGCGCCGCCACTTCGAGGTGGACGCCGAGAACATCGTGCTCGGAGCGCTCGAGGGCCTGCGCCAGGAAGGCAAGGCGAGCCCGCAGGAAATCGCCCAGGCGATCCGGGATCTGGGCATCGATCCCAACAAGGTAGAGCCGGTAAGTATCTAGTTCGGTGCTAGGCTCCGCGCGCGGCGCCGGGAGCGCCGCATTGCCGGAGATGACACCCGTGCTGCCGACCCTCGAGTTCGTCCTCAAGAACTACAAGAACTTCAACGCCCGCTCCACGCGCGACGCGCTGCTCGCGTACCACCGCCACATCCAGGCTGGCGGCAAGATGTTCTGGGCCGTGGCCGGCGCGATGTCCTCGGCTCAGCTCGGGATCACGCTCGCGCCGGCGATCCGCGCGGGTCTCGTGCACGGCCTCTCGGTCACCGGCGCAAACCTCGAGGAGTCGCTGTTCCGGCTCGTGGCGCACAAGAGCTACGTCGATTTCCCCGACTACCGCTACCTGACCAAGAAGGACGACACCAAGATCCTCGAAGACCGGATGCGTCGCGTGACCGACACCAGCATCCCGGAGGACGAGGCTTTCCGCGTCGTCGAAAAGTTCATCGTGCCGGCGTGGAAGCGCGCCACGGAAAAAAGCGATCGCCACTTCTGGCACGAGTACTTCTACGAGCTGATCCAGTCGCTGCCTTCGAACCTGCACGAAGGCGTGACCGAGGACTGCTGGCTGCTGGCGGCCGCCAAGGCCAAGCTTCCGGTCGTCGTACCCGGCTACGAGGACTCGACGTTCGGCAACATCTTCGCTTCCCACGTGAAGCTCGGCGAGTGCAGCGCCAGCATCGTCAAGTCGGGCATCGAGTACATGGCCGCCTTCTACGATCAGTACCGCGAGCTCTCGTCGGGCGCGGGCGTGGGGTTCTTCCAGATAGGCGGCGGCATCGCCGGTGATTTCCCGATCTGCGTGGTGCCCTCGATCAAGTACGACCTCGAGCAGCCGGTCCGTCCCTGGGCGTATTTCTGCCAGATCTCCGACTCGACCACTTCCTACGGCTCGTACTCGGGCGCGACCCCGAACGAGAAGATCACCTGGGACAAGCTGACCGAAGACACGCCCATGTTCGTGATCGAGTCCGACGCCACGATCGTCGCCCCGCTCGTGCTCACGGCGCTGCTGGAAGCCAAGCAGAACCCGACCGAAGCAGACGCGCTGATCGCCCGCTACGGCCTCTGACCCTGCTCGACGAGCCGCGCCCGAGCTCAGGGCGCGGCGGTGACAGCGCCGTGCTCGTAGAACACGTCCGCGGCCTCGAAGTGGCCGTCGTAATACGGCGTTTCGAAGTGCCAGAGCGAGCCCTCGGGAGCGGTCGTGCGCTCGTCTGCGACCCGGAAGTAGGCGAGCGGAGCGCCCTCCGCGTTCCTCGGAAACACGACCGCGACCAGCGAGCGGACCGATGCCTCGGCTGACGTCTCGATGTCGCCCGTGACGCGGCTGTTGGCGCCCTCGTCCTCGATCTCCACGTTGTTCACGTGCACCCATTCGGCGGGCACGACGTCTCCTGCGGTCTCGCCGGCCACGCCGTAGCTGACGGCGGTCACGTCTTCCGCATCGAACTGCGGCGCGACCTCGAACGGTTGGGCGACGGCGATGCCATGCTCACCGGGGGCCAGGCAATACACGCGATTGGTCATGCCCTCGAAGCGGTACATCGGCGCGACGACGGGGCCGGCAAACTTGACGGGTGCGCTACCCGGAGCTTCCACGTTCACGCTCACCGTGAGCCGGCACTTCATCTCGTCGCTGTCGTTCCGGACGACGCCGAGCCAGTAATGATTGGTGATGGTCTCGGGCGAGCCCTGCACGTAATAGTGGCTGTCCGTGACCTCGAAGCCATCGACAGCGTCGCCCGTGAAGACCTCTCCGGTCTGAACCGGAGCGACGTCCGGAATGTGCGCGCCGGTTGGTGCAGCACCGCCCACCGGAGCGGCGCCGCCGCCCGAGGATCCGCCTCCGCCGGGATCCGAGTTGCTGCCGCCGGCGCCGGCCTCGACGGGTGAGC
>JALYWZ010000479.1 GCA_030852505.1 Myxococcota bacterium
AGGTGGAAACGCGGGCGGCGTTCCCGTGGCCGGTGGCGACGCGACGGCGAACGATTCTTCCGGCTGCGGCTGCGTCGTCGGGTCCTCCGCGCCAGACACCGCCCTCGCGCGCGCTGCGCTGCTCGGCGCGCTCGGGCTCCTCGTGAGCCGTCGGCGCCGCATTCACCGACGGCGAGCCGGGTAACTGCCGTCGGGTCGACCAATCACCGGTCGGACTCGTACTTTCTCAATTTCCGATACAGCGTTGCGATGCCGATTTCGAGCTGCGCGGCGGCCGCGGCTTTGTTGCCCTGATTCGACCGGACGACAGCGAGGATGTAGTCGCGCTCGACGTCTGCCAGCGGACGCACGTCACCTGGTGCGTAAGTGCTCGGGAGGGCATGTCCGACCTCCTCGGGGAGGTCGTCTACGTCGATGCGACTGCCCCTGCACAGCACGACCGCCCGCTCGATGGCATTTTCGAGCTCTCGAACATTACCGGGCCATGCGTACCGCAAGAGCTGGTTGGCTGCCGCCGGAGTCATGCCCGTGACCTTGCGGCGCATGCGCTCTGCCGCACTCGAGAGGAACGCCCGCGCAAGCGCCAACACGTCTTCGCGCCGTTCTCGCAACGGCGGCACCCGGAGCTCCACGACGCGGAGGCGGTAGTACAGGTCTTGCCGGAATCGGCCGGCTCGCACCTCGGTCGGGAGGTCACGGTTCGTGGCCGCGAGCACTCGGACGTCGAGCTTCCGGGCCTTGGTTTCCCCTAGACGCCGAACCTCGTGCTCCTGCAGCGCTCGCAGCAGTTTCACCTGCATGCTGTGCGGGACCTCACCGATCTCGTCGAGTAAGAGCGTGCCGCCGTTTGCGGCTTCGAAGATGCCGGCGCGGTCCTGGGCAGCGCCGGTGAAGGCCCCCCTTGCGTGACCGAAGAGCTCCGATTCGAGCAAGCTCTCGGGCACGGCTCCGCAGTTGAGCGCGAGAAACGGTCCGTCCGGTCGCGCCGACTCGTCGTGGATCAGCCGCGCGACGCGCTCCTTGCCGACGCCGCTCTCGCCCGTGACGAGCACCGTCGAGTCGACCTTGGCCACCCGTCGAGCGAGCTCCAGAACGCGACGCATGGCTCCGCTCTGCGCGACGAGCCCGGAAGCGTCGAGCTCCGGCGCTTCGAGGCTGAGCTCCTTCTTGCGGGAGCGCAGACGGCGCTCGACGCGCTTGAGCTCCGTCGTCACCTGGCGCAGGGACTCGTCGAGGGATTCCTTGTCGTAATCATGCAGGTGCGCCGCGCTCTTTCCGATCCAGCGCTCCCGCAATCGACCGGCGAGCGAACAGACCGCATCCCCTTTGCCCACACAACGCTGCTCGACGCAGAGGACCTCGCGGCCGTGGCAGAACGAGAGATAGCCGCTCGCGAAACCCGTCAGAGTCCAGCAAACGGGCTCCTCGGCGCGCCCGAGGTGAAGCAAATGCTGCTCGGCTTCGTAGGAGTCGTGCCAGGTCGTCTCGACGAAAGGCTCCTGTCCGGAAGCCTGATTCCGGCGGGTGGTTTCGGCCATGACGAGGCCCTGCAGACTGTGCAGCCGTGCGCCCGCGCCCTGCCATTCGGATGCGTCGTCCCAGGGGAAGGCGCCCTTCAAAGTTTCGGCAGTGCGCCAGCCGTGCGCGTATCCGAAGCGTGTCAGCACGCCGCGCGCGCCCCCCACCCCGAGGAGCTCGACGAGCTCACGCCGCAGCAGCCCCAACGCGAGCGCGTCCAAGAGCAGAGCGCGCTCGCCTGCAAATCGAAGGACGCCGCCGAGCGGCTCGAACTGTAAGAGCTCACGCAGATCGAGGTCGGCAGCTTTCATTGGGGCAACACTCTCATTTCGATAGAATACTATCAGAATGATAGGTTTGGCCTCCATTCCCGGCGTAAATGCAGTATCCGCGAGGGGCGGGGCGGTTCGCGACGAGTGGAGCACGCCGGCGACGGCCGCCCCCTTCGACCGAGGCGGCGCTCGGGTGAAGCGTCTCGCAGCGAAATCGAGCAAGCTGGGCCCGAGCGAGTCGAAATGCCAATAGGCTCTGAAGGTTCTTCGGGCCAGCTCCGCGAGCTCGCCGACCGGATGTTCTCGCGTGCAGCGGGCGCGGCGCTGATCGGCGGCAACCAGGTGCGCCTACTGGAGGATGGCCGCGAGAATTACTCGGCGTGGCTCGCGGCGATCCGCTCGGCGAAGAAGCGCGTTCACTTCGAAAACTACTTCGTTCAGGAGGACGAAGTCGGGCTCGAGTTCGCGGAAGCCTTCGCCGAAAGGGCGCGTGAAGGGGCAGAGGTGCGGATCCTCTACGACTGGTTCGGCGGCACGCGCAAAGCGTCACGCGCCTTCTGGCGGAGGCTCCGCGCCGCCGGAGTCGAGGTTCGGGTCCACAACCCGCCCGGCTTCTCGAGCCCGCACGGCTGGCTCTCGCGGGATCACCGCAAGACCCTGATCGTAGACGACGCCGTCGGGTTCGTGAGCGGTCTCTGCGTCGGGCGAGTGTGGCTCGGCGATCCGACGAGAAATCTTCCTCCCTGGCGCGACACCGGCGTCGAGATCCGCGGCCCTGCAGTGGCCGAGGTGGCGCGGGCATTCGCGCGCAATTGGGGGCTCGCGGGCTCGCCGTTGCCCGAGAGTGACGTCACTATCGACCCTTTGCCCGCTGGCGACGTCAGTCTGCGCATCGTGTCGAGCGAGCCGGCCACCGCCAGCATGCTGCGACTCGATCAGCTCGTGGCGTCGATCGCACGCCGGCGTTTGTGGCTGACGGACGCCTATTACAGCGGAATTTCGTCGTACGTTCAGGCCTTGCGAGCAGCGGCCCGTGACGGCGTCGACGTGCGCCTGCTGGTCCCCCACGCCACCGACATCCCGTTCCTCAAGCCGTTCTCGCGCGCAGGCTATCGCTCGCTCCTCGACGCGGGCGTGCGCATCTTCGAGTGGAACGGCAGCATGCTGCACGCCAAGACCGCCGTCGCCGACTGCCGCTGGGCGCGGGTCGGCTCGACCAATCTCAACGCCGCGAGCTGGCTCGGAAACTGGGAGCTCGACGCGGTCATCGAAGATACGGCCTTTGCGACACGGATGGAGGAACTTTACCTGCGCGACCTGGCGAACTCGACCGAGGTCGTGCTGGATGCGCGGCGCCGGCTGTGCGCGCCCGGCCAGCTGCCACGACCGCGCGGCACGATGAAAGGCGCACCAGGAAGCGCCGGCGCCGTCGCAGCGGGTGCCCTGCGCATCGGAAACACAGTCGGCACCGTTCTCACGAACCGCCGCGAGCTCGGACCGGTCGAGTGGAGCCTCATGAGCCGCGTGGGGCTTGCGTTGTGCTCGCTGTCGGTGCTCGCGGCGCTGTTTCCTCGCGCGCTCGCCTATCCGGCCGCCGCACTGGGTCTCTGGGTCGGCTTGGCCCTGCTGGGGAGGGCCATCCGTTTGCGACGCGGTCCGAGCTCCTCTCCGCCGGTCGACAGCGTTCGGTGACCAGCGGCCAGGCGGGCGTGCCTCTTGTGTCCGCGACGAGGACGGCATAGGAAGCGTGCAGGTGGTGTGAAAATGGTGAAGAGCATGAAACGATCGCTGGGGTCGGTGTCTTTGGCTGTCTTGTCGTGCGCGATCGGCTGCGCGGCAGACGTGGAAGGTGGGAACCTCGGTGAGGAAGCGACTTACGACGATGAGGTCGTCAGCACGGCTACCGAGGCCTTGGTCGGTGGTTGGGCCTCGGGCCCGTACCCCTGGGATCAAAGCCTCAGTCGCCGCAAGCTCCCGTCCGTGGCCGGGAACGTGTGCGTGCTGACGCGGCTCACGGGCAAATTCGAGGGGATGGGCGAAGGGGTGCGGGTGACCGACGACGGACGGAATTGGTATCTGGACGGTTTCTCGGCGCAGCGCGATCTCGCCGCGGAGGCGTACTGCTTTCCCCGCAGCGAGTTCCAAGGCGTCGATGGCAACACACGGGTGTCCTCCGAGTACGAGCTGTGGGCTCGCGGCGCTTCCAGTTCTTGCGGCCGAACCGTGCAAATGGAGATGTACGCGTCGGACGCCTTCGCCTTCTTGAGCGGAGTTCAGGGCGCGCTCCACGGAGCGGCTGAGTACGCGGGGGTGTTCCAGGCGTTATCCACCGACTTGTTGTCGACCGTCGAGGCACGGAGTTGCAACGCGGGAGGTCTGAGCGCCTTCGCGCGCAGCTTTCGGGTCGGCACTCGTACCGAGCGGCTAGCTCGGTTTGCGCTGGATGATGAACAGCGCGACGAGTTCCAGGTCGGCGACGGCGCACCGTCGAACCAAGCGGTGATGGGGCGCACCGAACGCACCATGTGCGCGTTTACGCGGATCCAAGGCAAGTTCGCAGGCGGCGGCGAGTGGGTGCAGATCCGCCCGGAGAAGGTTGACGGCGTGGAGCGCTGGGTGCTGCGCTCGAGCCGCGGCGCCGGCTCGAGCTACGTCCACGCCCGTGCCCGCTGCTTCCTCCGCGACCAGCGCACGCCCGTGCTCGGCCCGTTCCCGGGTAGCGGAGGTGGCCTCCCGCCCGGGCTTGAGCCGCTCTAAGGCGAGCCCGCATCCAGCAAAGTCGGGACAGCGCGACCACCAAAGAAGCATTCGAAAATTGCACTGGGGTGGTTGCACATCCCGAGGGCTTGTTCGACTGCGGGTAGCGTGCGACCCTCGTGTTCTCGTCCACGCTGAGGGGGCCCGTGCCGCGATGAACCACAATCGTCACCCAGGTGTTCCGCGTAGTGTG
>JALYWZ010000480.1 GCA_030852505.1 Myxococcota bacterium
GGCTCGAGCGGCCTCGGCGCGCGCGCGCGTGGCGACCGCCGAGGCCCAGCGCGACCTCGCCGCGCTCGACCTGTCGTACACCAAGATCTTCGCGCCGCGTGCGGGCGTGGTCAGCAAGCGCAGCGTGTCGGTCGGGCAAATGGTGAGCCCCGGCCAGGCCACGGTGATGGTGGTGCCGCGCGATTCGCTGTGGGTGA
Source organism: Myxococcota bacterium (assembly GCA_030852505.1). Taxonomy (GTDB): domain Bacteria; phylum Myxococcota_A; class Polyangia; order Polyangiales; family Polyangiaceae; genus PMG-095. The sequence continues at coordinate 198 of JALYWZ010000480.1, forward strand.
CCGCGAATTTCAAGGAGACGCAGCTCGCGGGCATGCGCATCGGTCAGCCCGCGACGATCGACGTCGATGCGTTCGGCCGCACGCTGCACGGCAAGGTCGAGAGCTTCTCGGGCGCGACCGGAGCTCGCTTCGCGCTCTTGCCGCCGGATAACGCGACCGGCAATTTCACCAAGGTCGTGCAGCGCGTGCCGGTGCGGGTTCGGCTCGACGACGCCCCCGCGGATCTGCCGCTGCTACCGGGCATGTCGGTCGACCTGACGGTGGACACGCGGGGCCGATGACCGCGGCGGCTGCCACCCCCGAGCTGTTTCAGCCGGCCACGACGGCGGGCAAGTCTCAGCGCTGGCTGATCGCCGTGACCGTCGCGCTCGGCGCGCTGCTCGAGATCATCGACGTCTCGATCGTCAACGTGGCGATTCCGCAGATGCAGGCGACGCTGGGCGTGACCTTGAGCGAGGTCGGCTGGGTCGTCACGGCTTACGCGATCGCCAACGTGATCATCCTGCCGCTCTCGGCGTGGCTCGGCGATCGCTTCGGCAAGAGCCGCTTCTTCGTGTTCTCTCTGGTGAGCTTCGTCGGAGCCTCGATGCTGTGCGGCTTCGCCCACAGCCTGTGGCTCCTGGTGGTGGCGCGCGTGCTTCAGGGGCTGTTCGGCGGCGGGCTCTTGGCCAAGGCCCAATCGATCTTGTTCGAGACTTTCCCGAAAGGGGAGCAAGCGGCCGCGCAAGCGTTGTTCGGCGTCGTCGCCATCGCCGGACCCGCCATCGGGCCCACGCTCGGCGGCTACATCGTCACGAACCTCGACTGGCGCTGGATCTTCTTCATCAACCTGCCGATCGGCATCGTGGCCATCATCATGGCGCTCACTTACCTGCCGAAGGACAGCGAGCGAAAAACCGCGGGGTCTGTCGATTGGTTTTCGATCGCGCTTTTGGCGACGGGCCTCGGCTCCGTTCAAACGCTGCTCGAGGAGGGCTATTCGCACGACTGGTTCGACTCGGGGCTGGTCCGTGCCTGCGCCGTTTCCGCGGTGGTGTCGCTGGTCTGGTTCGTGCGCCGGCAGCTCGTGTCCGCGAACCCGGTCGTCGATCTGTCGGTGCTCCGCTACCGCTCGCTCACCGCGGGTTGCCTGCTGTCGGCCGTGATCGGCATGGGCCTCTACGGCGCGCTGTTCGCGGTGCCGATCTTCGCGCAGACGGTGCTCCAGTACACCTCGCAGCAGACGGGGATGTTGCTGCTGCCGGGTGCGCTGGCCTCGGCGTTCACGATGCCGATCGCCGCGCGCTTGCTGCGACGATTCGACCCGCGCGTGCTGATCGCGAGCGGCGCGCTGATCGTCGTCGGCTCCATGCTGTGGCTGTCGGATCTGAACCCGCAGACCGGCGAATCCGATCTGTTCTGGCCGTTGATCGTGCGCGGCTTCGGCACCGTGTTGATGTTCTTGCCGATGAGCATGGCCACCCTCGGCAGCGTGCCGATCGCCGAGGTCTCGAAAGCGACCGGGCTCTACAACCTGACCCGGCAACTCGGCGGCAGCATCGGCATCGCCGCGCTCACGACGGTGCTGGCCTCGCGCCAGGCGTTCCACCGCAACGTGCTGGTCGAAAACCTCGGCGCCACCGATCCCGACGTCGTGGGCCGCGTTCAGTCGCTGACCGGGCTGTTCACGTCGAAGGGCTTCGATCTGGGCCACGCGCGGCAGCAGGCGCTGTTGGTCCTCGATCAGATGGTCAACGTTCAGGCTTCGGTCCTGTCGTTCGCAGACACCTTCTGGATCGTGGCCATGCTGTTCCTCGCGGCCCTGCCATTGGTGCTGCTGCTCGGGAAAGGCAGCCCGCGGGTGTCGGCCGGAGGCGACCACTGAGGGCGGCGCCGGACGGCGTGGTAAAACCCGCCGCGTGAGCCGCAAGAACCCGTACGCCGGACAAGATCCGCGCACCCGTGAGGCCAAGGCCAAGGGCTATCCGGCCCGCAGCGTGTTCAAGCTCGAGGAGATCGATCGGCGGCTGCGGCTTTTGCGGCCTGGCCAGCACGTGCTCGATCTGGGCGCGGCCCCCGGCTCGTGGTCGCTCTATGCGAGCCAGCGCGTCGGCGAGCGAGGCCGGGTGTTCGCGGTCGATCTCGAAGAGCTCTTGCAAACGTTCGGGCCGAACGTGGAGGTCCTGCGGGGGGACGCGCTCGATCTCGAGAATCGAGAGCTGTCGAGGTTCGCCCCGTACGACGTGGTGCTGAGCGACATGGCTCCGCGCACCTCGGGTAACAAGCTCGCCGATCAGGCGCGGAGCGCGGAGCTGTACCTGCGTGCGCTCGCCGTCGGCGTTGCGCTCGGTAAGCCGGGCTCGGCGTTCGTGGGCAAGATCTTCATGAGCGGGGACTTCAACGAGGCCCGCGCCAGAACCGCGCAGGCGTACTCGAAGGTGCAGGTCATCCGACCCGAGGGCACACGCACGGTGAGCTCCGAGGTGTTCATCGTCGGGGACGGGTTGAAGCCGGCGCCTGCCTGAGCCAGCTAGCGAAACGCGCGTCCGTCTCGAAGCGGGAGCCAGACCGTTCCTGCTGTCTCGGAGAGAGACCGCCGTTGACGGGTTTTTCGAAGATCTCGCGAGGAATGCCGCGCGAACCCGCGCCGGCACGCGCCGTGCACTTAGCTCTGACCGCAGCCGGCGACGCCCGGTCCCCCCCTCCCCGTTGGTTCGTTGGCTGCAATTAATCTCCTCAACGGCTCGTTGTTGTCCAGACAGCGGGCCGTTGCCTTTTTGGTGCGCCCAGCATGGGCGCTGTCTTGCTGGTGAAAGTCCAGTCGAGAGGAGGTCATCCCGATCGAAGCGAACCGCAACTGCGGAAGGGCGACCGACCGTGGGAAGGAAGCGGGGAGCGAAGCCGCGGACCGATGAACAAGAACCGGATATCAGGCGGCGCCGAGCGGAGCGAGCGAGCCAAAGATCGCGAAGCTTCGATGACCGAGGCAAGGCGACGTAAATCCGGCGGTCGCGCGGTGAAGGACAGCGTTCTTACCTGGGGAGATCTCGCTTGCACCGGTGCGGACCCGCATGCCGGGTGGTGTGGGAGGGGCCGTCAGGGATTACCTGGCGCCCCTATCCCGATTGGTTCGCGAGCGCGCGCTCGGCGCGCCGTCAGAAGGCGCTGTGGCCGGTGAGCGCCTTACCGAGCACGAGCGTGTGCACTTCGTTCGTGCCCTCGTAGGTGTAGACGCTCTCGAGGTTCAACATGTGGCGGATCACCGGGTACTCGAGCAGGATGCCGTTGGCCCCCAGGATGCCGCGAGCCGTGCGGGCCACCGACAGCGCCATTCCCACGTTGTTGCGCTTGCAGAGCGAGACTTGCTCGGGGAGCAAGCGGCCCAGCTTCTGCTTGAGCCGCCCGAAGTGGAGCGCGAGCAGCTCGGCCTTGACGATCTCCGAGCCGAGCTCGACGAGCTGCTCTTGGATGAGCTGCTTGGAGGCGATCGGAACGCCGAACTGCACGCGTTCGCGCGCGTAGCCGAGCGCCGAGTCGAAGCAGGCCTTGGCGGCGCCCACCGCACCCCAGGCGATGCCGAAGCGCGCCTCGTTCAGGCAGCGTAGCGCCGCGCCGAGGCCGGGCTTGTGCGGCATCAGCGCGGAGCCGGGGACGCGGCAGTCGCTCAGGATCACCTCGCCGGTCTCGCTCGAGCGCAGGCTCATCTTGCCGTGGATCCGGCGGGTTTCGAAGCCCGGAGCGCCGCGCTCCACCACGAAGCCGCGCACCGACTCGGCGCCGCCGTCTTCGAGCTTCGCCCACACGACGCACAGGTCGCAGAACGGTGCGTTGGTGATCCACATCTTGGTGCCGTTCAGCACGTAGCCGTCGCCGTCCTTGCGCGCGCGCGTCGCCATCGAGGCCGGATCCGAGCCGCTGTCGGGCTCGGTCAGACCAAAGCAGCCGATCAGCTTGCCGCGGGCCATCTCCGGCAAGTACTTGTCGCGCTGGGCGTCGCTTCCGGCCGAGTAGATGGCGTACATCGCGAGCGAGCCCTGCACGCTCACGAAGCTCCGCAGGCCACTGTCCCCGTATTCGAGCTCTTCGAGCACGAGGCCGTACGAGACGGGGCTCATGCCCGCGCAGCCGTGGCCCGCGATGCTCGCGCCGAGCAGGCCGAGCTCGGCCATTTCGGGGATCAGGTCGCGCGGGAACTCCTCTTTCTCGTAGAGCTCACCCGCGCGGGGTAAGTAGCGCTCGCGGACGAAGCGGCGGACGCTGTCCCGGACCAGGCGCTCTTCGTCGCTGAGCTCTGCGTCGCGGGCGGAAATGGCGCCGAGCGGGAGCGGATCCATCCGCCAATTGAAGCACCGCCGCGCGAGCCGTGCCGCGAATTGGGCCCGCCGCCGTGGCCGCAGGTAAGGAAACGGGAGATGCGACGTTCGCGGGCGCTGTCTCTGCTTTTGACGTGTGCTGCGTGTTCGGCCGAGCCGACCGCGAGCCTCGATCCAGACACGCCCGAGCTTTCGCGTGCGCCGAGCGTGGCCGTCCCCGCCGCGCCGGACGCCCCCGAGC
>JALYWZ010000481.1 GCA_030852505.1 Myxococcota bacterium
GCCCTCGACCGGCTGCACCTGACGGTGAGCCCGGTGTTCCTCGGGCAGGGAAGGCCGGGCATCGTCCTGCCAGCGATCGGCGAGCTGACGTCGGCGTTGCGGCCGAGCGCGCGGCGCTTCTCGCTGGGCGAGGACGTGTTGTTCGACTGCGCGCTTTGAGTCTCCGTCAGCCGGGGCTCTTGCCGCTCGCCGCGGCCGGGGCCGGGGCGGGCTTGGCAACCGGGGCTTCGCTGCCCTTCGCCGGGGTCTTCGCGGCGTCTTGCTTGCGCTCCAGACGGCGGAGGGCGGTCTTGAGCTGGTCGGTCAGGCCTTCGTCCTTACCGGCCTGCAGCTTCTTCACGAACGCGACCGAGCGCGGGTCGTTCCACAGATTGGTGAGCGCGACCAGCGCCGAGCTGCGCGTGGAGACCTCGACCTTGGGAGTCTGGATCACCTTCTCGAGCAAGTTGCGAGTGCGCTCGCATTGCGCATCGGTCGGGGCGTTCGGCTGAGCGCGACGGCTCGGCGCGCACAGCATGCGCAGGCCCGACAGGCGCGCCGAGGAGAACTCGCCGTCCTTCAGCGCCTTCTCGCCCGAGCTCAGGACTTGGTCCAGGAACTCGCCGCTGCAATTGTTGAGCGTCGTCGCTGCGCGTGCCGCGACGGAGGGCCGCTTGTCCGACAGGAACTCGGTGGTCCATGGACAGATCACCTTTTGCTCCTCGTCCGTCCACTTATCCATGTTCTGCGCGGCTTCTATGCCCGACAGAGCGAGCCGCGTTTCGCCGGCCTTGGCGTACTCCTGCACCTTCGGAAACGTCGTCAGGCGTCCGTGGGTCATCAGGTAGCGGATGCCGACTCCGGCGGCGTCGGCATCTTTGGTGGGATCGAGCTTCGCGTACAGCGGCTCGAGCTGATTGGCGAGCACCGCTGCGTGCACGGTCGCCGGCAGAGCGCGGCGCACGTACGGCTTCGGCAGCTCGAACACGCTCTTGAGCAGCGCCTGCGCGTCCTCGGCCTTCACGTCGCCGACTTTCGCGTCGGCGCCGAAGCCGTTGCGCAGCCCCGTGTGCATCACGCTGGCCGTGGCTGCCCGCAGCTTCTCGTTCTTCGATTCGAGCAGCAGCGCGAAGGTCTTGACGGCAGCCGCGCCGGAGCGCTTCCCGGAAGAGAACTCTTCGCCGAGCTTGCGCGCCTCTTCGCCGGGGCAGGAAGCCGTCGCTTCGTTCACGTTGACGTTGCAGTTCTCGACCACCTTGCCGAGCGCCTGATAGAGATCCGGATCGGCGCCCGCCGGGGGAGTGGGATCGACCTGGGGCGCCTGCGCGGCCGACGAGGCGGAACCTGCCGGAGTCGCGGAGGGCGTCGATTTTTTGCAGCCGGCGAGCGAAGCGGACGCCGCCGCGAGCCCCAGTCCGACCACCAACGAATACGTGTAGGTTTGCTGACGTTTCATCGAGGTTCGTGGCGATACCACGGCACGCTGGATAGAGCACCTGAGTTGTTGTTCAGGAGCCGGGCCCGAATTGACGCGGCGGATCAGCGCATTTTCGGGAATATTTTGCGGGCCCCTACCACGTGCCCTGGTTTTGCATCGATGCCCAGGGTTCTGCCGGCGGGAGCGGCTCCCCGCGCTGGAGCAGCTCGATCGAGTGCCCGTCCGGGGACTTGACGAAGGCCATGTGCCCGTCCCGTGGGGGGCGCAAGATGTCTACGCCCGCGCTCCGCAGCCGCTCGCAGGTCTCGTAGATGTCGTCGACCGCGTAGGCCAGGTGCCCGAAGAAGCGGCCGGTGGAGTATGGCTCGCTCTGGTCCCAGTTGTACGTGAGCTCGACCTCCGCGCTGTCTCCTTCTGCGCCGCTGCTCAGGAAGACCAGCGTGAAGCGTCCCTTCTCGCTCTCGCGCCGGCGGGTCTCTCGGAGGCCGAGTTGGTTGACGAAGAACTGAAGTGCGCGGTCCAGGTCCCGGACTCGAAGCATGGTGTGGAGGTAACGCATGGTGCGAGTGTAGTCGCCAAACGCGAGCACCTCGAGCAGAAGCAGCACAACCGAGAGGGGTGAAGCGGCCACAAATTGACGAACATTTCGCCGCCTGTTAGACGTGTCGGTTGCATTGAGCACTCCTCTTCACGTGCTCGGGGCAGGAGAGACGCATGACGACCCTCGCTGAGCTCGAGGAAGAAGCGCGGCGCCGCGTTGCGGCGGTTTCCAACGATCCGGAGGCGCGGCTCTCGCTGCGCGAGGCCTGGTACGGGCGCTACGGCGTCGGTACTCCGCTGGACCCGCTCGGCTACGGGCGCTCCGAAATCGACTTCATGAAGTGGGAGGTCGAGCGCGGCGTGCTCAACGCGCTCGATGCGGCACAGCCGGGCAGCGGCTGGTGGCGCGACGTGAACACCACGCTGCTCTTTCACGCCGAGCTCGCAGGCCTCGTGGTCGACAATCGGTTGACGCACGAGCTGGTCGCAGAAGAGACGCGCGCCTGGATCGACTACATCCAGACGCCGGATTCTCCGCGTTGGTACAAGGCTCACAACTCGAGCATCGTCCGCGGGTACCTCGCGCACGTCGCGGCGGCCAAGCTCGAGAACGAGAACGAGCAGTACTTCATGAACGAAGTGCTGTACCGGCTGCTCTACGCCGAGGCGCTGGTCGTGGGAGCGGCGATGGGGGAGCTCGGTGAATGGGCGTCGGACCCGCGTCTGCCGGCCGTCGACATCCTCTGTCACATCCCCGCCCTCTACCCACGGCACTACCAGCTCACCCCGGCCGACGTGATCGACATCCACCACCTCTCCGACTCGGTGGGCGACGATCTGGCCAAGATCCTCGACGAGCTGTTGATCCTCCCTCACATCGAAAAGCTCTATCACCTGGTCTCGGGCATCCTCGAGCAGCCGGAGCTCGAGAAAGCCATCCGGAACGGCGAGCCCGTGTACCCGGAGCTCGGACCCGTGCAGAAGGCACTCCGCGCTCGCAAGCCGAAGCAGAAGATCGCGATCCTCGGCTCCGGCTGCGCGGCGCTCGCCACGGCCTGGGAGCTCACCAACCAGGACGGCTGGCGGGACCGCTACGACGTCACGATTTACACCCTGGGCTGGCGCGTGGGCGGCAAGACCGCGACCGGCCGCGGTCCCTTTGCGCGCATCGAAGAGCACGGCATCCACATCCTCCAGGGTTGGTACGACGAGACCTTCAAGATCCTCGAGTCCGTCTACGCCGAACGTGCCGAGAAACGCCTGGATCCGCGCGCTCCGTTCCAGACCTGGCAACAGGGATTTCAGCGCAACGACTCGACGCTGATCACCGAGTACATCGAGGGCCGCGGCTGGGTGAACTGGCCATTGATCTTGCCGCCCAACGAGTTCGTCCCCGGGCAGGGCGGGCCGTTGCCGACCTGGGCCGTGATCAAGAAGCTCGTCGGGCTTTCGTTCGAGATGCTGCTCGGCTCGCCGTACCAGGGCGGCATCAACCCGATCTCGAAATGGATCCTCGACCACTTCTTCCCGAAGGACGGCGAAGACCACGCCCTACGCGCCCTCGCGTCCACGCTCGACTCGTTCGAGCTGCCGATCAGCGACGAGGAATTGTCGATCCTGGGCAAGGTCGTGGACGGCTTGCGCCGCGGCGTCACGCACCTCGAGCGCGGCGTGAGCGAGCTGAACGCGGATCACGATCGGCTGCGGCGGATCCTGCTGTTGGTCGAGCTTTTGTGCGTGAACCTGGCCGGGATCGTGGCCGACGTCTGGGATCCCGCGACCAAGACCTTCGAGTGGACGAAGATCGACCACCTCGACTACCGGGAGTGGATCCGGGGTCACGGCGCGAGCCCGCGCGTCGCGGACAGCGCCGTCGTGCGCTTCCTGTACACGGGCACGTTCTCGAACCTGAGCGGGCCGTCGGACGAGGGCGGCCTCGTGGCAGCCGGCACGGCGCTGCGCTTCCTGGTCGAATCGGCGGGCTACAAGGGCTCCTTCGTGTGGCAGTTCCGCGGTGGCACGGGCGACACGTTCATCATGCCCCTGTACGAGGTGCTGATGGCCCGCGGCGTGCGCTTCGAGCTGTTCCGCGAGGTGAAGCAGGTGCACTGGTCCGACACCGGCGCGATCGAGCGCGTCACGATCGACGAGCAGGTCAAGCTCGACAGCGACGTGTACGTGCCGACGATCCGCGTGGGCAACCTGCGCGCCTGGCCTGCGCACCCGCTCTACCACCAGCTCGACAGGGAGCAGGCCGACAAGCTCCGGAAGGATCACGTGGACCTCGAGTCCCCGTGGGCGAACTGGCAGAACTACGAGACGCGCGTGATGGAGCGCGGCAAGGACTTCGATCAGCTCGTGCTCGCGATCCCGGTCGGCACGCTGGCCACGATTTGCCGGGAAATCGGCGAGAAGCACGAGCGGTTCGGGGAGATGCTCGCTGGCGTCAAGACCACGGCCACCATGTCGATGCAGCTGTGGGTCCGCCCCGACCTCGAGGGGCTCGGCATGAAGCTCGCGGATTGGGGACTCGCGCCCGAGACCTGCGCGCCGAACGCGGTCGTGTACGCGAGCCCGATGTACTCGTGGCTGGATTCTTCGCAGGTCTTGCCGTACGAGCGCTGGCCGCTGGAGAGAGCACCCGCGACGGTGGCGTATTTCACCGGCGCCATGGCGGATCCGGTCGAGACGCCGTCGTTCTCCGATCACTGGTTTCCGATGATCCAGGATCAGCGGTTGCGTGCGCTTTCGCAACAGTGGCTGTGGGACA
>JALYWZ010000071.1 GCA_030852505.1 Myxococcota bacterium
GCGCGGAGCCGCGGGACGGCCTCGTTCCAAAGCATCGCGAAATGGGGAGCGACGAGCTTGTCCGCGGCCGGTAGGTTCAGCCAGATCTGAAACAGCTCCAGCGGGTTCGGCCGATCGCGCTCGAGCAGCGGGAACATCTCCGAGTGCACGATCCCGCCGCCAGCGGTCAGCCACTGCACGTCGCCGCGTCCGAAGCGCGCCGTCGCTCCGAGCGAGTCGGAGTGGTCGATGAAGCCGCTGCGGACTATCGTCACCGTCTCGAAGCCGCGGTGCGGGTGCTGGGGAAAGCCGGGCACGACGCGTCCGTGGTACATGCGAAAGCCGTCCTTGCCCTCGAAGTCCTGGCCGAGGTTGCGGCCGGCGAGAGACGCCCGCGGCGCCATGCGCTCATCACCCTCCGGGTATGCATCGTCGTGATGCACGCAGAACAGGAACGGATCGGAGGTAGGCCACGGAAACCCGAGCGGCCGGGTCGCCAGCACGACGGAAGCCATGGCTCGCGAGCCTAGCGCCCCCCTCAGCGCAGCGCCACGTCCACGAACCGGATGCCGGCCGGCGCTTTTTCCGGATCGGTGAAGTAGCTCGCGAGGAAGCGCCGCTCGCTACCGACTCCGAACAGGCCGTGCGCCACCACGTTGCTGATCCAGAGCTTTTCGGGCCTTTCTCCCTGGAAGAGCAGCGTGGTGTCGCCGAACGGACCGAACGGTGTCTCGCCGAGCTTGCCGTACACCGAGTCCGAGAGAAACCCCGGGAACACGAACGCGTAGCGCCCGAGCGATGCGAGCTTGATCACCGACAACGACTGCATGCCGACCAGCAGCGGTCGCGCGGCGTCGAAGCTCTCTTCCCACTCCTCCTCGTCGTCGCCGCGGTACTCGTAGGCGGTGGCGTCCGCGATCGAGTCGACCGGCACGCGGGCGACGTAGGCCACGCGAGCCCAGTCCTCGGTGACGGTGGTGTACACGTACGCGAAGCCGTCGTCGCCGAGCACTGCGCTCGCTGCACGCCCCGGCCGCGAGTCGATCCACAGCAGCGTCGGCTCGCTCGCGTAGCGTCCGACCTCGAGGCGCTCCGCGGGCGCTCCGAACGGAAGCCGCGCAACCCCGACGCCGATCCGAAGCACGTCGAACAGGCCGCGCGCCAGAAGCTTCTCGTAGAACACGTAGCCCACACCATCCGCGACCAGACCGCTCCGCGGCACGAGGCGCATCTCGAAACCGTCGGGCGTCTCGAGGCCTTGCTCGAGCTCCTGCTCCGTGAACCCGAGCAGCGGCACCACCGGCATTTCGCCGCTGAGGATGCCGTCGAGGGCCGTGCAGGGATCCGCGTCCGGCTCGAGCGGCACACCCTGGCCCGCGTCGGCCGCGATCAGATACGTGCCCTCGGGGTAGTCGAGCGAAAATCCGATCGGGGCGCTGCCCTCGACGGTGCAGCGCGGAGCGGCGCGACCGAAGCGTTCGTCGCCCGCAGGGTCTTCGGGGAGCGTGTCGAGCGGCACCTCGCACCCGAGGCCGAGCACTCCCAAGCTCAAAACGGCGCCGAAGCCCAATTTCCGCATGCCTGATACCGGATACCTGATACCTGATAGCGGCTCACCCCGGTACCCCCCATGACCAAGCGACTGCGCGGCGTAAATCTCGGCGGTTGGTTCAGCCAGATCGACGCCATTCAAGGCAACAATCCCGACCATTTCAGCGGCGAGGAAGCTCACCTGGAGTCGTTCCTCGGCCTCGAGGACTTCCAGCGCATCGCGGCCTGGGGGTTCGATCACGTGCGCCTGCCCGTGGACTACTTCAACGTGTTCGACGCCGAAGAGCTGACCCCGCGCGCCCGGCGCCTCGAGCAGCTCGACCGCGCCATCGCCGAGCTCAACCAGGCGGGGCTGGACGTGATGTTCGACCTGCACAAATGCCCCGGCCACGACTTCCACGCGGGTGGTCACGGGCCCCAGCGCTTCTTCGTGGACGCGGCGACCCGCGAGCGCGCCAAGCGGGTCTGGGCGATGCTGGCCGAGCGCTACGGTGAAAATCCGCGAGTGCTGCTCGAGATCCTGAACGAGCCAGTCGCCGAAGACTCCGCGGATTGGGACCGCGTGAAGACGGAAATGGCGAAACACATTCGTCGCTACGCGCCGCGCTCGACGCTCGTGGTCGGCACCAACCGCTGGAGCCACCCGGCCGAGTTTCCCAAGCTGACCCCGCTCGAGGACGACAACGTCCTCTACAACTTCCATTTCTACTCCTCGCTGCTGTTCACCCACCAACACGCCCCCTGGCTTGCCGGCGACGTGTTCCAGGTTTCACGCCCCTACCCGGGCAATTACACGATCCCTCCGGACACGATCGACCGCCACCCCCTCGATCCAGGACCCTGGGACAAACAGCGCATGGAAAAGGAGCTCGGCGACGTGTTCGCGTTCCGCGAGCGTTACGGCGTGCCCGTGATCTGCAACGAGTTCGGCGTGTTCGTGGGCGGGGCCGAGCGCGGCTCCCAGCTCCGCTGGATGGAGGATTTTCTGGCGCTGCTCGAGGCGCATCGAATCGGGTTCAGCTACTGGAACTACAAGAACCTCGACTTCGGCCTGATCAGCGTGGACGAGCCGCGTTTCCTCGACCACCCGCAGTACCAAAACCCCGAGCGTCTGGATTCCGAGCTCGTCGCCGTGCTCAGAAGGCACTGATACTGCTATGGTTCGCGGGTGGCGGCCGTTCCGAGCTCCGAGTCCAAAAGCTCGCGAGGCGAGGCGCCGAGCCCGACCCGCGCACCGCTGAAGCACGACGAATCGTCGGAGTCGTTGCTCGTACCCGAGCGCGCGGGCCAATCCGATGCCGACTCGTTGGCTGCGGGCGAGCCGTCCGGCCCTCCCACGCTCTTCAATTTCAGCATCTGGGACACGAAGGAGGCGGTGCGCGCCGCGGCGCGTCGCGAGCTCGGCGCCGATCTACTGAAATCGTCGGTGGAGCGGATCGGAAAGATGGCCGGGTTCACCGCGCTGTTGCTCACGGCGTATCTATTCGGGCTGTGGCTCCTGCACCGCGAACAGACCGAGGTTCGCGAGGTGGTGAATACGGCGACCGTCTCGCTCGGCGTCGCGGTCGCGATCAGCGTCGCGCTATTTTTGGCCGCGCGCTCGGAGCGCTTCCGGCCGCAATCGGTGACCGACCTCGGCTGCGCGTATCTGCTGTTGTTGTCGCTGTTGCTCGGGTTGGTGCGGCACTCGCAAATCTCGTCGCCGGGCGAGCTCGCGCGCCACGTGGCGCCGGCGGTGATCCCGATCCTGGCGTTTGGCGCGCTGATCCCGGCCGCGCAAGCCAAGTCGCTCGCGGTCTTGCTCGGGGCCGCGGCGATGGACCCGCTGGCGATGTTCATGATGCACACCCAGGCCAGCTACTCCGCGAGCGAGCTCGTGCTGCTGCTGGCTTCGCCGATTTGTGCGGCGATCGTGGCGCATTCGATCGCCCGAGTGGTGCACCGGCTGAACGCGCGCGTGGTGAAGGCGCGCGAGGTCGGCAGCTACCGTCTGGTCGAGCGGCTTGGCGAGGGCGGAATGGCCGAAGTCTGGCGCGCCAACCACCGCATGCTGGCCCGGCCGGCCGCCGTGAAATTGATCCGCCCCAAGGTGCTGATCCGCAACGGCCCGCGTGAAGCCGAGCGGCTTCTGCGGTTGTTCACGCGCGAGGTGCAGACGACCGCGGCGCTGAGCTCGCCGCACACGATTCAGGTGTACGACTTCGGCGTGACGCGCGACGGCGCCTTCTACTACGTGATGGAGCTGCTCGACGGCATCGACCTCCAGACGCTGGTCGAGCGCTACGGGCCCCAGAGCTCGGAGCGCGTGGCGTACCTCCTGATCCAGGCCTGCCATTCGCTGCGTGAGGCGCACGAGCGCAACTTCGTGCACCGGGACGTGAAGCCCGCCAACATCTTCGTCTGCTCGCTCGGCGGCGAGCACGACTTCGTGAAGGTGCTCGACTTCGGCCTGGTGCTGGACCGGCACCCAACGGCCGAAGAGCTCGAGGACGAGCGCCACTTCATCGGCACGCCGGCGGTGATGGCGCCGGAGATGGTGCGCTTCCAGTCCCCCGTGGATGCTCGCGCCGACATCTATGCGCTCGGCTGCGTCGCCTATTGGCTGCTCACCGGCGTGCGCGTGTTCGAAGCCACGAAGCTCCACGACATGCTGGTGATGCACGCACACCAGAAGCCCGCGCCGCCCTCGCGTCGGATCGGCCGCCCCATGCACGAGGCGTTGGAAGCGGTGGTGATGGCGTGCCTCGACAAGAACCCGAACCGCAGGCCCCAGACCGCGCGCGAGCTGCAGGACATCCTCGAGTCACTCGAGTTCGAAGAACCGTGGAACGAACGGCGCGCGGCCGAGTGGTGGCACGCGCAGAGCCTGGTGCGGCCGCGCCCGCGCCTCGTTCAGCTCGATCCGCTCGAGGTCGAAGCCGAAGCCCGCGCCGCCGACTAGTTGCAGTTGCGGCTGGCTCGGAGCGCTCAGCGGTAGCCGTCGGCGTGGTGGGGGCCCGGGTGCGACGGCGCCCAGCGCTCCACGCTGCGGCGACCGAGCTCCTGCACGCCCTGGGCGACCAGCGTCATGGCGCCTCGCTTCAATGCGTTGACCACCGGGCTCGGCGGAGCCGGCGGTTCGAGCGCGGCGAGCCATTGGGTTGCCACGCGTTCGAGCGCCCCGACGCGGCGGCGGCGCAAGCTGCGCACGATCAACACGGTCGCGGCGAGCCCGACGCCCGCGATCAGCACCAACGACAACGGCGGCCGGGTCGCGCCCTTCACCGACTGCACCAGTCGGTCCTTGCGTTCGTCGAGCACCGCCAGGCGCTCGTTCAGGCGCGAGCGCGCCGCAGCGGCCTCGCGTTCGAGCTCGTGAAGCCGATCCCCGTTCGAGCCGTTGCCTTCGTTCATAGTGCATGCTCCTTGAGCTCCTGGACCTCGGTTTTCCAGCGTGAGAGGGTGCGTTGCAGCGGGAAGCCCGGCAACGCGTGATAAACGTGGAACGCGAGCGCCACCGAGACCAGTAACAGGGCGCCGCCGATGGCGAGCGCCAGCGTGGGGGCTGCGCCCGCCGCGAGCACGGCCGCGAGAATCAAGGTCGAGACGGCCGCGTTCAGCGCCACGAGCGCGGTGCCGATCTCGTAGCCCAGCCTCCGATACCGAGCGAAATCTTCTCGCGCCTCTTCGCGCGCCAGCCGGATCTCGAGCTGGAGTAGGTCGCGAGCCTCTTCCACGGCCTGCCGTACGAGCTCCGGCGTCGGCGTCGAGCTCGGCGAGCGCGGGTCGAGCACAGTGGTCTCGCTGCTTGTCATCGTTCCGATCCGGTTGCACTTAGAGTGCCAACCGGACGGCATCGCGCGAGAGGGCTAGCGCGAAGCTTCTCGCTTCGAAGAATTGCGCTCCGGTGGAGGCGCACTGCCGCGCAGCGGGGCGTATCGCCCCGTTTGGGGTGTCAGCGCGGCGCCTCCGTTTCGACCGTGATTTCGTTGGGGGGCGTGTGGGCCGGCTTGACGATCGGCGGAGCGGGAGCCTGCTCGCGATGCGAATCGTACCAGGTGCCCTTCGCGAACAGCAGGCGCCCGTCGTTGGCCAGCCGACACTTCCAGCTCGCGTAACTCAGGCCCTCGATGTCCTTCATCCAGCCGCCACGCTGCCACACGTAGTAACGGCCCCGCCACACCCAGTTGCCGTCTACCCAGACGGCGCCCGCCGGCCACGGCTCCGGGATCACTTCGACGAGCGCGGCCGGCGGCGGATACGGCACTTCGACGTAAGCGTCGTGACGATGAATCGCCTCTTCGGGAGCTGGCAAGGAGCCGGCGCAACCGGAGAGCATGGACGCGAGGAGCCAGACGAGGCAGAACCGCACGCAGCTCGCGTTAGCACGACTCGAGCCAAACACCTGGTCTGTGGCTTGCATGGCTGGTCACGTGCACTCACCCATGCGTCGAGCGCTCGCGGTCCTCGGCGCCTTGCTGCTGCTCGCCTCCGTGTCTGCCTGCACTGCCATCCCCGATCGGCGCTACGCGCTGAATCGCATCGACTTCACCGGCAATCGTGCGCTCGACGACGGCGAGCTCGAGGAGAAGATCGCGAGCCGCGAGACCCCCAGATTTCTGGCTGTTTTCAAGGGGCTGATCTACGACTACGAGATCTTCGATCGCTACGTGCTCGAGCGCGACTTGCAGCGCATCGAGCGCTACTACCGCGCGCGCGGGTTTTACTGGACGCGCGTCCGCGCCGGGCGTGTGACGTACGTCAACGACAACGAGATCAACGTCGAGATCGTGATCGAGGAGGGCGAGCCGGTGCGCGTGGCTCGAGTGGACGTGCACGGGCTCGAGCAGGTCGCCCCCGATGTCGCGGAAGACGCAGAGGACGCAGCGCAATCGCGACTGCCGCTGAACGCGCGCTTCGAAGAGCAGCCGTTCGAGGAGGCCGCCGCGGCGATCGAGCGCGTGTTCGCCGACAACGGACACGCCTTCGTGAAGGTGCGCCGCGCCGCCGACGTGAACCTCGGAAAGAACCGAGCGAGCGCCGGCTACTGGGTGGATCCAGGGCCGGAAGTCCGGCTCGGCAAGATCGAGATCGAGGGGCTCGGGCCGATCCCCGAAGGGCAAGTGCGCGCCTCTCTGGGGTTAGAGCCCGGCGAGCCTTACTCGCTGTCGGAGCTCGAATCCGCAGAGCGCGCCGTCCTCGATCTCGGCGTGTTCAGCTCCGTGAGTGTGCGACCGCGCATCGACGAGAACACGGAGAAGTCAGCCGACCGCACGGTTCCCATCGACGTGAAGCTCGAGGTCAGCAAGTTCAGGAGCGTCCACCTGGGAGGCGGTATCGCGGTCGACAGCCAAAAGACCGACGTGCATCTGGTAGCAGGCTGGGAACACCGAAACTTCCTCGGCGGCCTGCGCAACCTGATGATCGAATTCGTACCGGGTGCAGTGATCTACCCGACGCGCCTGCCCGAGTTCGAGGCGCCCGAGCGGCTGTTGCCCGAAGCGCGGCTGCGGCTCGAGTTCCGCCAGCCCGGCTTCATCGAACCGCTCACGCAGGGCGTGGTCCGCACTCAAGCCAGCGTCTATCCCGTGCTGCTTTCGAGCGTGCGCGATCCCGAGCTACCGATCCTCGGGTATCGAGACCTGCGGGCAGCGGCCGGCGTCGAGCGCTCCATCTACTGGAAGATCCACGGCGGCCTGACGCACAACGTGCAAGTGAACGATCCCTTCACGTATCTCGGGCAACTCGATCCGGATCTGCACACCGTCTGGGTCTCTTACCCGGAGCTCTTCTTGCGATTGGACGCCCGCGACGATCGGCTCGAGCCGACCAAGGGAGCCTACGCGAGCAGCACCTTCCAGGTCGCCGGGCTCGGAGGCGACGCCCGCGACGTCAAGCTCCAGCCCGAGGCCCGCGGTTACCTCCCGCTCGGGCGTCGCTTCACGCTGGCGGGGCGAGCCAGCGTGGGCTTCCTGTTCCCGTCGAATTACGGCGAGACCGTGGCGCCCAACGCGTTCACGGGTAGCTCTCCCACTTCGCGTGAGGAGTGGGTGCGCGACGTGCAGCTGATGTTCTTGCGCGGTTTCTTCGCTGGTGGCTCGGGCTCCAATCGCGGCTACGCGCTGCGCGAAATCGGCCCGCACGGCACGGTGCCCTTCTACAACCCGGGGCAGACCAGCGAGGAAGTGACGGGCAGCTGCGACGCGAGCTCCAGCGACGTCCCCGGCAATTGCGACTTGCCGCTCGGCGGCTTCACGCTGTGGGAGGCGAGCCTCGAGCTGCGCTTCCCGATCACGGGTCCTTTGCGAGGCGCCGTGTTCGGTGACCTCGCGGACGTCTCTCCCTATCAAACCGACTTCCGCTTCGATCATCCGCACACGAGCGTGGGGCTCGGGCTTCGCTTCGCCACGCCGGTCGGACCAGTACGGCTCGATGCCGGCTACCGGATCCCCGGCCTGCAAGCACCCGATAGCGCGGACGAGTTCGAGCCGGACACGCTCTGGGGGTTACCCGTCGCCATCTCCTTCGGCATCGGAGAACCCTTCTGATGGCACGCCCTTCTCGCCTCCGCAGGATCGCCAAGCTCGCGCTCAAGGTGCTGCTCGGGATCTTCGCGGGCGTGATCCTGCTCGTCGTCGTGGCCCTGCTCTCGCTGGATTTCGGCCCGGTTCGCGGGCTGATCGTCAGTCAGACGAACTCCGCGCTCGAGTCGATGTTCCGGGGTCGTCTGATCATCGACCGCATCGGACACGTAGACCTCGGCGGCGTGAAAGACGTGGACCTCGAGATCCGTGACCCGGCCGGCAAGACCGTGGTCCGCGCGCGAAACGCCGAGGTGTCGCTGGCCTGGCCGAGGCTGGTTTACAATGCCGTGCGCGGCGGTAGCGAGCCGCTGCTGGTTCACGTGCGACGCGCGTCGGTGGCGGATCTCCAAGTGTGGCTGATCGACGACGGCACGGGGACCCCCACCCTCGCTCACGCCTTCGACCCGCAGAAGCCGAGCCCGCCCTCGCAAGGCCCGGGAACGCGCGTGGTCGTGGACGAGATTACCGTGGCCATCGGCAAGGTGCGCGGCGCGCTGGCTGGCCCTGGACCCATCGAGACGGACCTGGCTCGGCTGAAGGCGTCGCTCACGAACGACGCGCGCGGTACCGATCTCGGAGTGTCCTCCCTGGACTTCGACGCCCGCCGCATCCCGCAAGTGGAACGCGTGCGCGGAAAGCTCGACGCGCGGGCGTTCTTGGCTACCGACCCCGAGAAAAGCAAGATCTCCGCGAAAGTCGACGCCGAAGCCCGCGCGATCAAAGCGGTGGCTCGGGTCTCAGGCCCCTTCGACGATCTGTTGCTCGAGCTCGAGGCCCAGCGCGAGGCCGCTTCGCTGCGCGCCAAGGGTCGCTTCCAGAACGACGGACGCGTTCCGGTTCTGGAGGCGCATCTCGAGGCGCAAGACCTCGACGTCTCACAGCTGGTACCGGATGGTCCGAAGACCGACGTCTCGATGAACGCCGACGCACAGCTGCGCTTCGAGGACAGCGGGCTGCGCGGCAAGCTGAACGCCGAGACCTCCGCCGAGTCCCGCTTCCAGGACTACGCATTGCCGGGCGTGACGCTGACCGCGGCGGTGGCCGTGCCGAAGTCCGGACCGACCAGCGTCGATGGCGAGCTCCAGATCGCCGAGCCCGGCGCTCGCACGCGCGCCGAGTTCGCCGTGCGCTCGAGCCCCGCGGGCGTGGTCGCGGAGGTCCAGAGCCGCTCGGAGCTCGACGATTCGCAGCGGATCGCCGTGCTTACCGGAGGCCTTCGCGCGCAAGGTCCCCTGCGAATCACCGGCAAATACGACGGCGCTGCCGATCGGCTCGAGGCACGCGCCGAGCTCACCGCTCGCAACGTCCGGCATCCGGCGCTGCGTAGTCAGAGCGTCCACGTGGTGGCCGAAGCACGCGGCTCGACGAAGGCCCCCCAACTCTCGGCGACGGTCACGGCTTCTCGAGTCACGGTGGCAGACAGAACCCTCACCCGCGCGAAGCTCGAGGCGACCGGCACCCCCGACCGCCTGGCAGTCCGCGCTCGGATCGCCGGCAAGGATCCGGATAGCGTCGAAGTCGCAGCCACGGTCACACCGAACGGGAAGGAGCTCGTGCGAGACGTGGTGGCGCGGCTCGCCAATCCGGGCGCGAAGCTCGAGCTCCGCGCACGCGCCTTGAGCACGGCGGGTGGCAAGCTCTCGGTCGACAACCTGACGATCGACGGCGCAGGAAGCGTGGAGCTCTCGGCGGTTTACGGGCGCACGCTCGAGAAGCTCGAGCTCCGCGCGCGCGAGCTCGAACCCGTGAAAGCGCTGTCCGTGTTCGGCATCCAGACCGAGATCAAGCAGGCGCGGGTGGACCTCGACGCCTCGCTGCATGGCCCGGGCAAGCTGCCCGAGGGCAAGGTCACGGCCAAGGCCCGCCAGGTTTCGCTCGGCAAATTCCAGAACGGCACCGCCGACGTGGAGCTCGAGCTCGAAAAGGGAAAGCTCACGGGGAACCTCGCGGTCGCCCTCGGCGAGGGCGCGAACGCCAAGATCTCGATGCAGGAGCTGACGACGCGCGGTCCGCTCTCCGAAGCCGGCGACCTCCGCAACCTGAGCGGCGCGCTCTCCGTGGTCGGAGACATCGATTTGAAGCGGGTCGCACCGTTGTTCCCGATCGCCGGGGTCGAGCGCGCCACGGGCCGCGTGCAGCTCGACGCGGCGCTCGAGGCGCAGCCCGGAAAGGGCCCGCCGAAAGCGCGCCTCGCCGTCGAGTCCCACAAGCTGTTGGTCGTCGGGCAGCGCAAGGACGCCGGGAACACCAACGATCCCGGGCTCGCGCGCGAAACCGCGCCGTGGACGCTGCGCGGGATGGACGTGAACCTCGACGCCAAGGTCGACGACGCGGGTGGACGAGTCGAGGCGCGCCTGTTCGACGAACACGGCACGCTCGTGGAGCTGTCCGCGAAGCTCGCAGGTCTGTCGCTGGCGCCCGAGCGGCTGCGCGGCGCGGCGCTGATGGCCACGCCGTTCGAGGCAAAGCTCAACGTGCCCGGCCGCGCCCTCGAGCGGCTCCCCACGCCGATCCGCCCGAACGATCTGCGCGGAGCGATCGCGCTCGACGTTCAGGCGAAGGGTACGTTCACCGATCCGAAGGTCGAAGCGCTGGTGACGCTCGCCCACTTCGGACCCGTCAACGAGCGCGAAGATCCCCGTGGTCTCGGCGTATTCGTGGAAGCCAAGTACTCGCGCGCGGAGGGCTCGCTCCGGGTCCAGGCCGATGGCCGCCGCGGCCAAGTCATCGCGCTCGACTCGCGCTGGCAGGGAGACGTCGCCGAGCTCGGCAAGGCCACCGAGAACTACAGCCCGGTGCGCGGCTCGCTCAAGGCAGAAATCACCGAGTTTCCGCTGGCCGTGATCCCGATCCTGCGCGATCGTCAGGTGCGGGGTCGCGTCTCGGGGCGGGCCGAGCTCGAGGGCTTCGGGGCGGACGCGCGGTTGTCGCTCGAGCTCGAGACGCGCCGTCTGCGCGTCGAGCAGCTCGTGCTCGAGCGCTTGACCGCGAAGGTCGGCACCAACGGAAAGCGCATCGAGTTCGAAGCCAGGCTCGACGGCGCCGGCGGCAGCGCCGGAGCCAAGGTCAGCACCGGCTTCGTCTGGGGCAAGAAGACTGTCCCCGAGGTGGACCAGAACCTCGAAGGCTCGCTGTTCGCGAAGAATCTCCGGCTAGCGGCGTTCGCTCCTGCCGTCGCTGGCTCGGTGAGCGAGCTCGACGGGCGGCTCGACGCGCAATTCTCGGCGAAGATCGAGGGCGGCACGCCAAAGCTCGAGGGGCGCGCGGCCTTGAAGGGAGGCGTCGTTCAACTGCCGAAGCT